>CALBJX010000095.1 GCA_937893015.1 uncultured Verrucomicrobiales bacterium
TTTGAAATTCCGCGCGGCGCAGCCGCGCCTCAATTTGACTTCGTACATCGTACATTCAGTTCGACAAATCCTCCTTTGCCCGTCACATGTAGGGGTCCGGCTGATTGAGGAAGTTCTGCACGTATTGGCGCACGCCTTCCTCCAGCGGGGTCATGGGGGTGTCGTAGCCCGCGGCGCGGAGCTTGCTGATATCCGCCTTGGTGTAGTACTGGTACTTCGGGCGCAGGCTTTCGGGCATCTCCTTGAAGCCGATTTTGGGCTCCAGCCCCAGCGCGGCAAAGGTGGCGGCGGCGAGGTCGTAGAAGGAGCGTGCCTCTCCCGCGCCGATGTTGAAGATGCCGCTCACCTCCGGGTGCTCCAGCAGCCAGAGGATGACGTTGGTGATGTCGCCCACCCACACGAAATCGCGCAGCTGCCAGCCGTCCTTGTAGTCGGGGTGGTAGCTCTTGAAGAGTTTCACCTCCTCATTCTGCTTGGCAATGGGGAAGATGTGGGCAATCACGCTCTTCATCGTGCCCTTGTGGTACTCGTTGGGGCCGTACACGTTGAAGAACTTCAGGCCTGCGTACTGGGGCGGGGTGGGGCGGTGCTCATCGCGCTCGCGGGCCACCTTGCGGTCAAAGACGGCCTTGCTCCAGCCGTAGCAGTTGAGGGGGCGCAAGGCGTTGAGGTGCTCCTGCGTGTCGCAGTCCTCAAAGCCCAGTGTGCCGTCACCATAGGTGGCGGCGGAGGAGGCGTAGATGAACTGGCACTTGTTGGCGCAGCAGTAATCCCAGAGCTTTTGGGAGAGCACGAAATTGGAGCGGTTGATGAGGTCGGCGTCCGTCTCCGTGGTGGAGGAGATGGCACCCATGTGGATGATGGCCGTCACCTCGCCCTTGTGCTTCTCCAGATAGGCATCCGTGTCGTCGGGGTGCACACAGGCGGCGAGCTCGCGCTTGGCGATGTTCTTCCACTTCTCATCGGTGCCGAGGTAGTCGATGACGGCGATATCCTTCTTCCCCGCCTTTTCCAAGGCGGCCACGATGCACGAGCCGATGAAGCCGGCTCCTCCGGTGACGATAATCATGAGGTGAAATGAGGGTTGAAAATGAGCGAGAGACGTTCTCTATGCCCGCATTCTATCACATTTCCCCCGCGTTTCCAGCTTTTTTCGGAATATTTCCGCGCGGCAAACGGCAGCCGGGATGAATGCACTTGACGCCGAGGCTCACGCTCGGGTATAGTGGGGGCTGAACAACACGTTTCCCATGGCCTCCTCCGCTCCCGTTACCGTCGTCTTTGCCAGCGATGCCCGCGGCATCCTGCCCCTGTCCGCCGCCGCGTGGTCCGTGGCGGAGCAGGCCGCCCCCGACACCATCTGCGATATCTGCATCCTCAGCGACGGCATCCCCGCCGCGGAGCAGGAGAAGCTGCGCACGCTCATCCGCCGCGCGGGGGAACGCCACGGCGTCCGCTTTCTCGACATCGCCGCCGTGCTGCCCGAGGGGCTGATGGTGATGGAGCGTTGGCCGCGCGTGGCCTGGGCCCGCGTCTTCCTGCCCGACCTGCTGCCCGAGGTGCACCGCGCCGTCTACCTCGATATCGACACCCTCTGCTGCACGGACCTGCGCCCCCTTGTCGAGACGGACATGGGCGGGGCAGCCCTCGGTGTGGTGCTGGAGCACGAGTCGCACGAGGGCTCCCATTTCAACACGCGCCTGGACATCCCGCAGAGCTGCCCCGGCTACTTCAACTCCGGCGTGCTGCTCATGGATTTGGATGTCTTCCGCCGCGAGGGGCTGGTGAAAAAGGTGATGGATTTTGCCGCTTCGCATTTCAACGTGCTCACCTGCCCGGATCAGGATGCCCTCAATGGTGCCCTCTGCGACCGCCTTTTCCAACTCCACCCCCGCTGGAACTGGCACGACGGCCTCACGCGCCTCATCCTCAAAAAGAATCCGAACGATGCGCTCTGGCGCGGCAACTCCCCCGTGCTCTCCGTGGAGGCGGCCCTCTCCCCCGCCGTGCTGCACTACCAGGGCAAGAACAAGCCGTGGCGCTACAACCACCGCATTGAGCGCGAACGCTATGAGCAGAGCATGCTGCGCGCGGGATTGGTCGACAAACTGCCGCTGCCGGGCTTCACCATGGACAACTGCCTCAAACGCTTCTTCTACCGCCCGCTCTACGCGCTGACATGGCGGCGCATCCGCGCACTGGCCGCCCGCCTCGGGGCGCGTCAGGGGGCGGCCTGCGGCATAGCCGCGCGATGAGCGCCGCCGTCGGTACGGGCGCGCTTTAGGCTTGATTCCCCCTCTCTGCGGGGTACAATACCCGCATGCAGGATTGCCCCGCTGACAACGAAGCTCCCACTCCATGGCGCAGCCTCACCCGCGAGCGTTTCACGGGCGAGCGTGCCCTGTTCCAAAGCCGCCGTCTGCGGATTGAGGATTCAATTTTCGAAGACGGCGAGTCCCCGCTGAAAGAGAGCGCGGACATTGAGCTCGTCGGTTCCCTCTTCAAGTGGAAATACCCTTTCTGGTATTGCCGCAACATCTCGACGAAGCACTGCCACTGGTTTGAGATGGCTCGCGCCGGCGTGTGGTACAGCGAGAACGTGCTCGTGGAGGACGCTCTCATCGAGGCCCCCAAGAACTTCCGCCGCTGCAAGGGGGTGTCGCTTCGCCGTGTTCACCTGCCGAATGCCGCGGAAACCCTCTGGCATTGCGATGGGGTGGAGATGGAGGACGTGCAGGCCAAGGGCGACTACTTTGCCATGAACTGCCGCAACATGCGGATTGACCGCCTTTCCCTGCTCGGCAACTATTCCTTTGACGGCGCGGAGAATGTGGAGATAACCGACTCCCGCCTGCTCTCCAAAGATGCTTTTTGGAACAGCGACCGCATCACTGCCCGCAACTGCTTCATCTCGGGCGAGTATCTGGGCTGGAACGCCCGCAATCTCACGCTTATCGACTGCACCATCGAGAGTCTGCAGGGGCTCTGCTACATCGACAATCTGGTGATGAAGAACTGCAAGCTGCTCAACACCACCCTGGCTTTCGAGTACTCCACCGTAGACGCCGATATTCAGGGCGCGGTGGACAGCGTGCTCAACCCCACAAGCGGCATCATCCGCGCCGACGCCATCGGCGAGCTGATATTGCAGAAGGACAGGGTTGACCCGAGCAAAACGAGGATTGTGGTGCGGTAGCCCTACAAATTGGGATTTGTAGGGATGTACAAACATTCATTTTTCTCTATTAACACAAATCCGCTCTTCCCTCTTGCCTCGGTTCGTGTTATCCTTGTGCTCAAACAGATAACGCTTCTTTCTTATGTTCGACGAAACGACCGACCGCCGCCACACCAATTCCGTCAAATGGAATGTCGCAGACAACGAGCTCCCCATGTGGATCGGCGACATGGATTTCACCACCGCGCCCTGCGTGCGCCGCGTCATCGAATACCGCGCCGCCCACGGCATCTTCGGCTACAACTATGTGCCCGATGACTGGGCGGGTGCCTACATCGGCTGGTGGCAGCGCCGCCACGGCTTCACCATGGAGCGCGATTGGCTCGTGTTCTGCACGGGTGTCATCCCCGCCATCTCCACCGCCGTCCGCAAACTGACGACGCCCGCCGAGAAGGTGGTGCTCATGACGCCCGTGTACGGCACCTTCTTCAACTGCGTGGTGAACAACGGCCGCTATGTGCTGGAAGCTCCTCTGCACCGCGAGGGCGCCCGCTACTCCATCGACTGGGCGGGCTTGGAAGACGCCCTTGCCGACAAGCAGACGTCCCTGCTCATCCTCTGCAACCCGCACAACCCCACGGGCAACATCTGGACGAAGGAGGAACTCGCCCGCATCGGTGAGCTCTGCGCCGCCAACGGTGTGCTTGTCGTCTCCGATGAAATCCACTGCGACCTCACGGACCCCGGCACGCATTACACCCCCTTTGCCTCTGCGTCGGAGACCTGCCGCCGCATCAGCGTTACCTGCATGGCCGCCTCCAAGGCTTTTAATATTGCCGGCCTGCACACCGCCGCCATCTGCGTGCCGGACCCCGTGCTGCGCCATAAGATGTGGCGCGGGCTGAACACGGACGAGGTTGCCGAGCCGAACACCTTTGCCACGCTGGCTCCCATCGCCGCCTTCACGGAGGGCGAGGAGTGGCTGGAATCCCTGCGTGCCTACATCTACGAGAACAAGCAGGAGGTGACGCGCTTCCTTGCCGCCGAGCTGCCGCAGGTCACGCTGACGGAATCACAGGCCTCCTACTTCCTCTGGCTCAACTGTGCGCCCTACGGCCTCGGCAGCGAGGAGCTCGTCTCCCGCATCCGCAAGAGCACGGGGCTCTTCCTCACCGCCGGCAAACCCTTCGGCGGCAAAGAAGACACCTTCCTTCGCCTCAATATCGCCTGCCCCCGCGCCATGCTGCGCGACGGCCTCAGCCGCCTGAAGAAAGGCTTGGAAAGCCTTTAAAGGAATGACAAAATACAAATTATTGAATTTGTGCGCCTGACGGCGCAGGAAAGGAAAATGGTCTGACGCATGCGTCAGACCATTTTTGATGCCCGAGAGCGACCAGCCGCCGCGCAAGACGTCGGCAAACGGCTCATTTGTACGAGTGCTTTCTCAAGAAAAATACGTTTTCTTCAAAAAAAAGGCTTGCATTCATGCCGAAGTTTGTGTAAACTTCGCCCGCACGCCTTCCGGGGCTTGCAAGTATGGGTAGGTTCCCGAGCGGTCAAAGGGGACTGACTGTAAATCAGTTAGCTAATGCTTTCGGTGGTTCGAATCCACCCCTGCCCATCACTCATGCGGAGGTAGCTCAGTCGGTAGAGCAACACCTTGACATGGTGGAGGTCGTAGGTTCAAGTCCTATCCCCCGTACTGAAAATGAGCCGCTTAACCGGCGCAAAACGGTTAAGCGGCTCGTTGTTTTTTCTTGATTCTGCCGCGGTTTGTGCGATAATGACCTAGAACGCCACGCAGAGTTATCATTTATGGCCGATAGCGAAGAGGAATTTTATAAAGAACCGACCAAAAAGGAATGGCTCGGTTTCTGGACGCTCGTTGCCGTGCAGGCACAAAACGCTTTCAACGAGAAGGCTGTGCAGTTTTTGCTGATTCCCCTGGGCGTGTGGCTCTGGGGCGCGAGCGGCAGCACGCTGGAATATATTCTTGGTGCGCTGTTCGTGTTGCCCTACATCCTCTTTGCCCCGCTGGTCGGCTGGCTGGCGGACTGCTTTTGCAAGACGCGCATCATTCAGGTGATGAGCATCCTGCAAATCATCGTGATGGGCTGCATGCTCTTCTGCTTCTACCAGCATGACATGCGCGCCTCCATCATCTGGTTCACCATCTTCGCCACACAGGCCACCATTCTCTCCCCCGCCAAAAAGGGTATTGTGAAGGATCTTCTCGGTTCCCGCTACATCGGCTTCGGCTCGGGCGTGATTGAGATGAGCATGATTATCGTGCTGCTCGTGGCGCAAATCGGCGTGTTCTTCTGGTTCAGCTACCTGATGGACGGCTATTCCACCCTTCCCGATGCGGAGCAGGAGGCGGGCTGGAGCGCCGTGAAGCTGCCCACATGGACCTTCATCACGCTGGCCGCTATCGTGTCGGCGGCGTCCTTCCTCGTGCCTCGCTACCCCGCCAAGCCCACGCGCAAGTTCAGCTGGAGCCTGCTCTGGGAGCACTTCGGCCAGGTGAAATACCTGTGGAGCGATCGTCTGCTGCGCCTCAGCGAGATGGGCGTGTGCTATTTCTGGTGCCTTGCGGGGTCGCTCTTCCTCATCATCATCCAGATTGCCAAGGAGTTGCAGGCCGCGGACCCCACGGTGGACTTCTCTCTGCAGTGCGGCATCCTGATGGCGTGGCTCACGGGCGGCGTGGTGGGCGGCGGTTTGATTGCCTCCTTCATGTGCCGCGGCAAGAACGAACTCGGTCTCATTCCCTTCGGCGCCATCGGCATCACCATCTCCACCTGCATGCTCTCCATTTTGGAGGTGAACACGCTCGGCGGCAATGTCTTTCTGGCGTTGACCGGTTTCTTCGGTGCCATGTATCTGGTGCCGTTGAACGCCTTCCTCCAAGACCACTGCGACCCCAACAACCGCGGCAACATCATTGCGGCGGGCAACCTCATCGACAACGTGATGGGGCTCTTTGCCGTGGGGCTGATGTGGGGCATGCACGCCTGCGGCTCGGGCGCACAGGGGCAGTATTTCGTGCTCTTCCTGATGAGCGCGTTCATCCTCATCTCCTCCCTGCGCCTCATCCCCCAAGAGTTCATCCGCATGGTGGGCATCTGGGGCATGCGCTGCATCTATTCCCCCCGCATCCTGAATGCCGAGCGCATCCCCGAGCGCGGCGGCGCCCTCATCGTCGCCAACCATGTGACCTATGTGGATGCGCTCATCCTCACCATGGTGTGCCCGCGCCCCGTGCGCTTCATTGTGTCCGATGAGTTCACCTCCATGAAGCTGCTCGGCTGGATGCTGGAAATCTTCAACTCCCTGCCCATCTCCGCCAAGAATCCCAAGGAGGCGATTCTCAGCGCGGCGGAGGGCCTGGAGCAGGGCGACCTCATCTGCATCTTCCCCGAGGGGCAGCTGACCCGCAGCGGCTGCCTGACCCCCATCCGCCGCGGCATGGAGCTCATCGCCCGCCGCGCGAAGGCACCCATCATCCCGCTCTACATGGACGGCCTGTGGGGCAGCATTTTCTCCTACCACCGCAACCGCTTCTTCACCAAGCGGCCCCGCCGCTTCCCCTACCCCTTCACCGTGGCGGTGGGTGAACCGCTGAACCCCGAAACCTTCAGCAACCGCACGGTGCTGCGCGCCTTCCGCGAGCTCTCCTCCCGCTGTCTGGAAGCCGCCGACGGCAACGGCAGCCGCGACACGCTCATCCGCATGCTGGAGATGCGCGGGCACAAAGAGATTGTCTTCACCCCGCAGGGCAACCTGACGGCTCTGCAGGTGGCGGGTGCCATCATCGGCCGCACCGTGCAGCCGGAGCACCAAGGCCTTGCCCGCACATGGCTGCAACTGCTCATCGATGCAACGGAGGACCTCTACGCACTCAATCGTTCATGGATGAACGTGGGGCAGGTGCGCCGCGTGAACGCGCTGAAGGAGGGCAAACACCGCCTGCTCACCACCGTGGGCCACGGCGAACCGCAGGAGATTGTGCTCTCCGTGCTCTGGCCGCTGGCGACGGATACGCCCGTGCAGCTGATTGAGGAGCCGGTCGAGTCGCTGGAGACGACGATTTCCCAAATCGTGGGCGGGGCACACATGCGCCGCATCCTGCTGACGGCCATTCCCCCGCGTCAGATTCCCTTCTACGATTTCAGCCTTTCCTCCCCCATTTCCACGCCCAACATGCGCTGGCGTCCCTGTCTCTCCACCACGGGCGGCACCATCATCGCCATGAGCATGTGCCACAGTGTGTTCAAGATGCGGGATGCCACCATCCAGCTCGGCACGCGCCCCCGCACCTGCGGTCTGCTGCTCCCCGGCTTCACCGCCCAGGCGCAGGCGGACGACACCAACATGGTGACCCTCAGCGGCCCCTCCCTGCTGCGCCCCTACACCCTGCCGACCAACCTGTATCTGGATGAGAGCGGGTTCCTGGCGCAGCTCTCGTGAGAATGACAATTTCCAATTTACAAATTGGAAATTGGAAAGAACCTCGACACCATGAAATTGCTCTGCCTTCTCCTGCTGCCTCTCAGCCTGCTCTCCTGCGTCAATATCAGCGGCAAGCTGGATACCATCGGGCGCAAGGAGGCGGTGTTTGACCCGCAGAAGATGGTGACGACGCACTACCGCGTGGGCGGGAAACGCTATGTCCCCGTGACCATCCGCTACTGCCAAGCCGAGGATGAGTGGGTGGATGACTCGTGGCTGTATCAGGGGATGTTCCCCATGGTGTCGGGCGGGGAGGAGCCGCAGGGCAGGGAAGTGACCTTTTATGCGGAGGAGCCGGGCGACAAGCGGTATCACCCGCTGCTGACGGCTGAAGAGGCGGATATCGAGCACGCCGTCATCGAGCAGGGCAAACCCGTGCTGCAGTCTCAAGTGGCGGCTTCCCGGACAAGCGGCAGCATCTTCTACTATTGGCAAGACCCGAAAACGAATCGCAGCCTGAATTATGCCTATTTGGAGCCGGAGCGCAGCACGGGCAACCGCCTCCGCCGCCCGCTCTGCTACGCTTGGAAGGTGGTGGATGTCCCGCTTTCCGCTGTCGCTGCCGCGGGCGAGGTCGTGCTGACGCTGGCGGCGGCACCGGTCAGCATCATCACCAATTCCGCGCAGCAGCAACAGCAGTTCGACAAATGAGCAGTTTGTCGAACTGAATGTACGAAGTACGATGTACGATGT
>CALBJX010000096.1 GCA_937893015.1 uncultured Verrucomicrobiales bacterium
GAATGCGGACACAGATGAACTTTTTTCGCAAACCACAAAAATTGGTATTGACCCACTCAAACTTCGTACATCGTACATCGTACTTCGTACATTCAGTTCGACAAATCCGCAATTTGTCGGGGCATGCCGACTCTCCGGGGCGCTGCAAAAAAAGCGGTCTGCGCTTGCAGACCGCTTTTTCAGTACCCCCGCGCGGGCTCGAACCGCGGACAAATTGATTAAGAGTCAACTGCTCTACCAACTGAGCTACGGAGGCATCTGTTTCTTGCACACGCTGCTCACAGACTGGTACCCCCGCGCGGGCTCGAACCGCGGACAAATTGATTAAGAGTCAACTGCTCTACCAACTGAGCTACGGAGGCACTTTGTCTGCAAGCACAACGCCCATCCCCAAAGGGAAGCCGCTGGTCAGATTTGAACTGACGACCCACGCATTACGAATGCGTTGCTCTACCACTGAGCTACAGCGGCGCGCTGTGTGCGGGGCAGATTAAACCACAGCTCTTCACGGAATGCAAGCACAATTTCACAAAAAACGCATTTTTCTTACAAAAGCGACGCCGCCCGAGAGGGAGAACGGCAAGTGAAGCCATGGGGGAGGAGGTGGGAGCTCCCGCAGAGACCCGACATGCCGGCGCTGATGCGGCAGCATAGCGCAGAACTGAGCACACGGACGCGAGGTTCCCATTACAGCAAAGTGCTCACCCTGCTCAGCAGAAAATAGGCAGGGACCGACAACATGTCAGGCCCTGCCTGTTTTTGGCGCAGTCAAGCGCACATCTTTTCGTTTGATACGTTGGCTTTGTCCGTCAGAGCCTGATGGTCGTGCTTTCCCCCTTCTTCATGTCGAGGACGGGGAGCAGCAGGAAATCGTTGGTGAGCTCGGCATCTTTCAGCACGGCGTCATCCCCGTCGCAGCGGTTGACGGAATCGCGGGTCAGCCACTCGGGGAACCAGATGGCGGCGCGGTCCTTGGTGTCGGCGTTTGCGGTGAGGGTGCAGGTGCGGGCCTCCTTGTCCCATGTGATGCTGTAGGGCGCATGCTGATGAGAGCTATCCACGGATGCGCTGTAGGCGGGGTCGCCGTAGAAGGCGAAGACGTCGCGGTCGTGGATGAGGCCGAGCACATCCTGAATCTTATCCTCGGGGAAGGCAATCTTGTTGGTCACCAAGGCCTTGACCATGGGGCCGGGGTTAAAGGAATCGCCATTAAAGCGCACGGCGAGCAGCTGCGGGTTGAGCTTCATCGTGTCGTGCAGGATGAACTGGTTGTTCAGGAAGGCGGCTTCCGCCAGCGTGGTGCCGTCCGTGTTGCCGCAGAAGAGGCCGAGGGTGCCCCAACCCGCTGCGCCGTACCAGGAGGGCACGGTGTAGCCCGCAACGGCGCGGCAGTTGTAGCCCGAGAGGGCCGTCACCGCCATGCTGTCCGCCGTGTGGGCGGCGTTGCCGAAGAGGCAGTTCCCCGCCGCCAGCCAGATGCGGCGTTCGCCGTCGGCGGCGATGCTGTCATGCGTCTCCGCCAGTTTTCTCAGCGGGGCGAGATTGTTCATCCCCATGGCGGGATTCAGCACCTTGTCAGCGAACTCGGGGAGCTCGGCGGCGGGCAGCAGATGGAACTTGTTGCCCACGGGGAAGATGAGCCCGTAGCCGAAGGGCATTTCCAGATTGAAGGGCGTGGCGTGGCTGGAGGTCACGAGCATCTGCGGGCGCTCGGTCTCGAACTGCTTGCGGAACTCGGCGAGTGCCTGATCTTTGCAGGGGCGCTGCTGCGGCTCGGTGTAGCCGCTCTGCTCCAGCACGGGGGCATCCGTCCAGTCCGTGATGCAGCAGGAGTGCTCGAAACGGTGCCAGCCCACGTTGGTGGTGGCGAGCAGACGCTTGATGACGAGCGGCTCGTTGTCAGCGGCGAGTTGCAGAGCATCCGCCGCCGTGGCCCCCGTGATGATGCCGCAGATGCAGTCGCCCCAAGGGTCGTCGTCCACACGGCGGGCGGCGCGGTTGAGGTCGTTCACCAGCTCGCGGCCGATTTCTTCGGGCTTGGCAATGAGGGCGGCGTAGCGCGCCCCCGTCATGCGGAGAGCGGCGGTGAGTGCGACCTCGCTGAGTTCAGGCACGCCGAGAGCCTTGGCCTGCGGGTGCTTTTTGTTGAGAGCCTGTGCTACCTCCAGCCACGCGGGATCCTGCACCACGGCGGGGGAGAGGATGATGGCGTAGTTCGCGGCCGCGGCAGGGGCCGCCGCTTCTTCGGCGGCGGGGGATTCCTCCGCTGCAGTCGGTTCTTCTGCGGCGGGTTGTTCGGCGTTCTCCGCGCTCTCGGCAACGGGGGCGTCCTCATCGTAATCCGCGGGGACGGTGAAGAGGTAGTCAATCTTGTCGCTGCCGAAGACCTCGCGGGCAAGGGCGTTGATTTCGTCGAGCGTGACGGAACGCAGGTCATCGAGCTGGTCGCGCATGAGGCCGAGGCGTTCGGGGTTGCTCTGGAGCTCGCTCAGGTTGCCCATCCACCAGCCGATAGTGCGGCGGGCCTTCTCCACGCTCGTGATGATGGGCAGCAGGGCGCAATCCACATCATCCTGCGTGAGCTGACCGCGCCCGATGTCCGCCAGAATGGCATCCATGGCGGAATTCACCTTCACGCGGTTGCCTTTCACGCCCGCGCTCGTGGTGGTGATAATGGCGGCGTTCGGGAAGTCGCTGTTCGTGCTCAGGGAGCAGGAGGGGGAGTAGCTTTCGCCCAGCTCGGCGCGCAGCCCGTCGAAGAGCTTTTCGCGGGCGATGGACGCGAGCACCTGCAGACGGCGGTTGCGGTGCTTGTCCGTGCCGTCACCGGCGAAGCGCACCTGCGAGACGAGGGTCTTATCCAGCGCCGTGTCGTAGCGCAGGAAGGCGCGCTGCCCCCACGGCGCAAAGGTGACGCTCTTTTCGGCATCGGAAAGCGGGGTGAACTCCGCCTTGCGGGCGGGCATGGCGCCGAAGGTCTTTTCGATGAGCGGCAACACCTCCTCGGGCTTGAACTCGCCCACGAGGGTCACTTCCATGGCACCGTCCTGCAACCAGGGCGCAACGGCTTCCTTCACCTGCGCGGTCGTCACGGCTTCCGCCTGCTCCTGCGTGGGAACGACGAATCGGCTGTCCTCGCCGAAGACGACGCGGTTGCCCTGATAGCTCTGTGCGCCCTGCGGGGTGGTTTTCATCTTGTTGTAGGAGGCGGGCATGCTGCGGCGCAGCAGCACCTCGCCCTCGTTGCGGAAACCGGGATGCAGGATGGAGGCTGCCAGCAGGTTGCACTGGAGCTCCAAGTCCTCGGGGGAGCACACGCCGTTGAAGTTGAAGCGCGTAGCATCGATGCCAAAGCTCATGCCGACGTGGTGCCCCGCCATGATGCGTTGCAGCTCGGTGCGGCTGTGGGCTTCCAGACCGCCGTTGCCGATGACGGCGGAGCACATGCCGTTGAGGCCGGGCGTGTGGGCGAGGCGCAGCGAGCCGCCGTCCACGGAAGCGGACACAGCAATTTCGCCCTCCGCGAAGTCCACGGGCTTCAGGTTCACCTTCACGCCGTTGGACAGCACGACTTTCGTCACGCCGATGTCTTCGAGCGTCTCCACGGAGACCACCTTGCCCGCCTCACCGATGGTGGGATAGGCGTAGGGCGGCAGCTCGGCTTCCTCGGTCTTGCTCACCTCCTGCGCATGGGCGGCGTTGAAGACGGCACGCAGGTTCTCGGGCGTGGCATCCTCCGCCACGGCACCCGCGAGGGAGAGCTTGGCGCGGTCCGCCTCGTAGGCCTTGGCGAGCGCCTGACGGCAGAGGTCGGGGTTCTCCATCACACGAGCCATGGCGAGCTTGACGGCGCGGGTGTCCTCCGAGGGAGCAGTGGGCACAGTCTTTTCGGAAATCGACGCGACGAGGGCATCCGCCATGCTCTTGGCATCGGTGGTAGCCCAGGTGGCTTCCGCCTGCTTGCAGCCGCTGAGAATCATCGCGGAGACCTCGTTCAGTTCCTGCTGCGTGAAGCCGTACTGCGCGGCGCGGCGTAATTCCTGCTCGGCTGCCGCGAGGGCTTCCTTCCACTTGCCGGGCTCGGCAATGGCGGAGAGGGTGAAGAGGTGGGCGGTCTCGAAGAGGTCTTCCTCGCCGGCGGAGGCCTTCACGAAGGGAGAATCCGCTTCGCGCGCCAGTCGCACGAAACGCTGGTTGAGCATGGCGGCGGCCATGAGCATGGGCATGTCCTCGATTCGCTTCTCGATGGTGTCGGGTTTCTCCTCATAGGGGGAGACGACATTGACGGAGAGCTGGGAGTGCGCCTGCTCGGGGTTGGGGATGATGCGTTCATCCGCGCCGAAGTTGGTGGGCGTGCCGATGGCGGGGCGCGGGGGATTGCCGCGGTCCTCGATGCCTTCAAAGTGCTCCTTCACGAGCTTTTCCATGTCCTCGGGCTTGAAATCGCCCGTGGCAATGACGGTCATGCGCTGCGGCAGGTAGTTGTTGCGGTAGTAGTCGCGCACCACGCTGTAGGGGGCATGTTTGATGACCTCCTCCTGCCCGATGGGGGTGAAGACGGGGAGGCGGGTGCCGGGTACCATCTGCTCGATGAGTGCCATGCCCGCGCGGTAGCCAGCGGAGTCGCGAGCCTTGAGCTCGCTGACAATGATGCCGCGCTCGTGGTCGATGGCGTCGTCCTCCAGCAGCGCACCATCCGCGAAGTCGCGCATGATGGTGAGCGCGAAGCCGACCGTCTTGTCATCGAGGCTCGGCAGGTCCAGCATGTACACGGTTTGGAGGAAGGCGGTGTACGCATTGGCATCACCGCCGAAGCCGAGACCGAGCTTCTGCATGGTGGGGATGAGCTCGCCGCGCTTGAAATGGCGGCTGCCGTTGAACACCATGTGCTCCAGGAAGTGGGAGATGCCGGAGTTGGACTCGTCCTCGTTCAGCGAGCCCGTGTTGACGTACAGGCGCAGAGAACCGCGCCCCGCGGGCTCCGCCGTGTGGCGGATGATGTATGTCAGGCCGTTGTCGAGCTTGCCGATGAGCAGCTCGGGGTCTTTTTGCAGCGGGCTCACGGCGGGCTGCTCGGCGGCAGCGGGCTGCTGTTCCTGAGCCGCCAGCGGCAGCGGTGCAAGCGCCCCCAGCGCAAGAGATAAAAGGAGGTATTTCTTCATAAAATTATTCTACGATTTCAAGGTTCAGTTCTTTGAGCTTGGCGAGGTCGGTTTCGATGCCCGCACCCGCGATGGTGAGATAGTTGCCCGTCATGAAGGCGTTGGCACCGGCGGCAAACATCTCGTATTGACGCTCTTTGAGCACGCTGGTGCGGCCGCCGCAGATGCGCAGCGTGGCATCGGGGATAAGGTGGCGGAAGAGAGCGATGATGCGCAGGGCTTCCTCCGCGGGCATCACGGGCTGATTCGCCATGGGCGTGCCGGGGTGCGGGTAGAGGAAGTTCATGGGGATGTTGCGGATGCCCTCCTCTTTCAGTTGCAGGGCGAAGTCGATGCGGTCCTCCCATGTCTCCCCGAGGCCGAACAGACCGCCGACGCAGACGGAAAGGCCGTGTTCCTTGGCTTGGTGCACGGTGTCGAGGCGGTCGCGCCAGGTCTGCGTGGTGCAGACATTCGGGTAAAACTGTTCGCTCGTTTCGAGGTTGTGGTGCAGGCGCGTGAGCCCCGCCTGTTTCAGGCGTTCGATGGCGGCGTGCTTCAGGCGGCCGAGGGAACCGCAGATCTGCGGCTTTTTCTTGCCCGCCGCCATGCGTGTCTCGATGAACTGCGCGAGCTTCTCCACGTCGCGGTCGGTGAGGGCCCCGCCGCTGGTCACGATGCCGCAGCGGCCTACGGGGTAGGGCTCCCAATCGCTGACGATGCTCTCCAGCTCCTCGCCGCTCTTGAAGGGGTAGTGCTCAATCTCCGTGCTGTTGAAGCCGCTCTGGGAGCAGAAGCGGCAGTTCATGTTGCAGTTGCCGCTCTTGGCGTTGATGATGAAACAGGCTTCAACCTTGTTGGAGAAGAAATGCTCGCGGATGGCGGTGGCGGAGGCAAAGAGCGCGTCTTCAGGCAGCGCGAGCAGCTCGGCGGCTTCCGCGCGGGAGATGCCGCCGTTCCGAATGGCTTGGGAGGTCAGATGATGCATGAGGAAACAGACAGTACTTTCGGTTGCCCTAAGCCTACCCCACGGCACGCCCCCTGTCAAGCTCCGCGCGCGTGCGCACTCGTGGCGCCGCGTGCCCCCCTACCGCGCACACCGGCGGAAGCCACCCACCTCTCAATCTATAAAAAACGCCGTTTTTTGTTTGCGAACGCAAATTTATCCTTTACAAGATGGCGTTTTCATGTAGGCTATCGTTGTTCATCTTATGCCTATCGTTTACAATAAGCTCTGGTCCCTGCTCTCCTCCCGCAACTTGAAAAAATCGGATTTAAAAAGCATCGCAGGCCTTAGTTCGTCGACGATAGCGAAACTCTCGCAAAACAAAGTCGTCCAGACCGATGTTCTGGAGCGCGTGTGCTCTGTTTTAAATTGCAACATAAATGATATTGTTGAAATGGAGCATCAGCAGGCCACTCTCAATCTCCATATGGAGGAACGTTGTCAACGCAACAAGGCTACCGGGTATAGTGTTGTTTCACTTTTCTCCGGCTGCGGGGGATTGGATTTAGGCTTCCGTGGGGGATTTGAGAGTCTGGGCCGCACGTACGGCAACAATCCGTTTGACATTATATGGGCAAATGAAATCAACCCGTCTGCCTGTGAAACCTATGCGGCCAACCTCCACAATCACATCATCGAAGGGGATATTGTTCAATGTTTTAATCAACTCCCCCCATATGCAGATGTTGTGATCGGCGGATTCCCGTGTCAGGATATTTCCATCAACGGCAAAATGGCAGGCGTTGTAGACGGCAAAAGAAGTGGGCTGTACGTCTGGATGGTCCATGCGGTTAAAACATTGCGACCCAAAATCTTTGTCGCAGAAAATGTCAAAGCGCTCTTACTAAGCCGACACGCCTCTTCCTTAAAAAAGGTCATAGAAGATTTTTCATCCATAGGGTATCACGTATCATTTCAGTTGTACGATGCCGCCGATTACGGCGTTCCGCAGAACAGAGAGCGCGTCATCATTGTCGGCGTACGAAAAGATTTAGACACAGCGTTTGTACCGCCGGCTCCGGTTACACGGGACAGGAGAATCAGCGCAAGAGAGGCGTTATGTGATCTCGAGGCCCTGGAGGAAGATTCCTCCAGGAATCACATTTGGTCGAGAGCGAAACCCTCATCCGGGCAGGGCCTGCGTTACCTGACGGCTGATGAACCGGCGACAACCATGAGATCGGAATGCCACGGAAACATACAATTCCATTACAAGCTCCCGCGCCGAATTTCCATGCGAGAAGCGGCGAGGCTTCAATCTTTTCCGGACAGTTTCAAATTCCGCTGCGGGATCAGACAAATGGAACGAATGATAGGCAATGCCGTCCCTCCCGTCTTTGCATGGCATATAGCACAAGCCGTTTTATCAACGCTGAGGAAAGCAGACTAATAAAGAGTTGTCCTTCAGCGTTTTTGTGCTAGAATGCGCTAGCGTTTACTTTCCGCGTCTTCATGAACATCACTACGTTTCACGTACTCGTGCAACGCGTCTGTGAAAAACTCACAGATGAAGCCAAGCTTGCGCCCTTTCAAAAAGCCCTCGAGTTCGAAAGAAGAGTTCGAGAAGTTGTTCAATCTGTCGCCAAGCACATGGATGAAGAACCATTTGACCTCCATAAGCAAGCGGACAGCAAGGATTTTCCGTTAGCTTTGCAGGTCGACATGGAACCTCCGGCGCAGGCATTTCCTGATATTGTTCTCGGCAATGTCGGCATCGAGGTGAAGTTTACCGAGTCGGATACATGGAGATGTATAGCGAACTCCGTCTTAGAGACCAACAAGGTAAAATCGGTCGAATATATCGTTGTCGTCTATGGCAAGATGGGAGGAGAACCGGAAGTAAAATGGGGCTCATGGGAGAAATCCGTGATGCACGTCCGTACTTCCCATGTGCCTCGTTTTGAAATTGAAATCGGAGCCAAACAATCATTGTTTGAGGTCATGGAAACAAGCTATGACCATTTTTCCTCACTTGATATGGCTTCGAAAATGGTATTCATCCGTCGGTATGCCTCCTCTCGCCTGAAACCCGGTGAACATTTATGGTGGTTGGACGATAATGAAGATGGTCATACGCTCGATATCAAAGCAAAGCTATACACGAATCTCGAAGAAGAGGAAAAGTCAAAATTGAGGGCGGAAATGCTTCTGCTCTGCCCACAGATTGTCGGGTCAAAAAGATCCCGTCATAAATATGATGACGCGGTCATGTTTATGCTCACCTATCATGGTGTTTTGGCCCATCAGGCCCGCGATTTATTTTCTGCCGGTTCTGCTGCAGGTGTCGGCGGGTATGGCAAACGAAAGGAGTTGCATTGCGAGCGGGAGTTGGAGGAAAAAGGGCAACAGGATAATTATATGCTGCGAACGCTCATCCTGTTAGAGCCCCATATCAGGGAAGCGGCCGCCCGTCTGGAAAAGAAACTTTTCATGGAATACTGGGGAGACGACATTCCGGAAGCCGTTGCGGAAAATGCTGAATCCCGCCTTAAATATTGGTTAAGCATGGCAGATGCTCACGCTATTCATTGGAAACCATCGGAATGGATACTACGCGACTTATCTGACTGATAAGCTTCTCCGGCAACACGCCAACCTTCGGGGGCTTCTCACCCCGTAGGCCTTGTACACAGAAATCCCCCACGGCAGGGCCGTGGGGGATTTCTGTGTATAGCCTTTATGAAGGTTGAACTAAAAAGGACTTGGCGAGCTATTTAATTTTTATAATGAATTCTATTTACTACGCTTGCAAAAAAAATGCGCCGTTATGAAACAAAACCATTTTTGCGATATTTTGCCGCAGTTTTTATGATATTCCAATCCTCATTTAGCCCTATTTGCGCCCATATAGTCCTCGGCGGTCATGCAAATCGAAGCGAAAAACGTCACGACAGAAATATATTGCGTAAGAATTGATATTTCCGCAACGAAAAAACTCTCTGTTATAAATCACTGTACTGTCCCGATTACAACAAACGCGCTCAGTTTCATGAGTAGGGTTACGCGAAGGCTAAAATACGGTAGTGAATACTTGACAAAGTGTTCCGAAAAGTATACTACTCCGAACAGAGCAGTATCTGTATGCAACTTAACTTCAATCAGGATTTAGCGCTTTCATATGCCAGCAAATCACAGCAGGCTCGCATACTCTCGGAAGATTGGGCAGGAAACAACCTTTTCTGTCCTCTGTGCGGACGGCTTCATCTGAAACATCTTGCAGCTAATCGCCCGGTTGCAGATTTTATGTGTGACAAATGTGGTGCCGAATTTGAGTTAAAGAGTGTACAACGCCTTCGTTTCCCGGCTATCATTGCGGATGGTGCTTATGATACTATGATTCAGCGTATCACCTCACTGAACAATCCGCATTTCTTCTTCATGACCTACGAACAGGCCTCTGTTTCAAACCTCTGTTTCGTTCCCAATCACTTTTTTACCCCTGATATTATTATCAAACGAAAGCCGTTGGCACCAACAGCAAGGCGTGCAGGTTGGGTGGGTTGCAATATCAACTTTTCATCCATTCCGCAAAGCGGAAAAATCCCGATTATTAGAAATTCACAGGTGGTAGACAAAGCGTCCGTTCTTGCGGAAGTGAAGCGTGCCAACCAGCTGAACACACCAAATCTTGTCAGTCGCGGGTGGCTTATGGATGTCTTACTCTGCCTCCAGAATATCAAGACAGAAACATTCACTCTGGCGGATGTGTACAAGTTCACCGGACGGCTACAAGAAAAACATCCGAACAACCAACACATACAAGCTAAAATCCGTCAGCAGCTTCAGCTACTGCGAGATAAAGGATTCATTACCTTCATCAAGCCGGGTGTGTATCGTTTCCTGAATATCCTACCCCAATAATTCAGATGCATCAATGAGTTGCCTTTTCCAAACGGAGAGGGTGACTTCATGAAAAGTCTCGCAACCTGAATACTCGCCACAGACAGTTATTCCGGATTCTGAGCTTAACTCCACGCGCCCTTCCAATCCACAGGAAACAGTAACATCAGAAGGGACAGATACCCGAGACTCTCCGGTTAAGAGCATCACTCCATCCTCGTAAGTAATGCTCTGAAGTTCTTCATTGCCGATGTCTTCTTCAATAATGGTGTAGCCATGTTCATGACAGCGCTTCACCAAGCGTTCCAAAGTAGCCCAAGCAGGATTCGTAGTCATGGAGAATGATTGATCACAATTAAATCAATGTCAACATATTTTACCTGAAGGATTTCACTTAAAGAACTTAGGTTCGAGATGCACGAATAGGGGTGTACAGGTAATGAAGCTCGGACCAAGCCCTAGTCCTTTGAAGTCCGTTTGGAGTACAAGTTGTATGAAACACGCGGCGGGGTAGTGCCACCCCCGGGCCGCAGGGGTTGATTCGGGCGCGCCCCACGCGCCCTCACCCCCGCTGCGCGGGGGCAATGCCTGACGGCATTGTCCAGCCCGCCTTACCGCAAGCCTACGGCTTGCGCCCGCTGCGCGGGGCCGTCGGCGGTCTTCGAACCCTGCCCTTCGGGGGCTTCTCACCCCGTAGGCCTTGTACACAGAAATCCCCCACGGCAGAGCCGTGGGGGATTTCTGTGTATAGGGCCGCAGGGGCTCGAACCCTGGACCAAGGGATTATGAGTCCCCTGCTCTAACCACTGAGCTACAGCCCCACGCAGATAATAGGGGATGCAGGGCGGGGAGGCAAGGAAAAAGAATGCGCGAAACGGCTGTTTGCGCGTCATGAAGAGGATTGTTAGAGAAGCCCCTCCCCGCAGAGTGCATGGGATCAGGACTGCGGTGTGCGGCTGCCCCTATTGTCGACCTTTTCCTGCTCTGCGCAGCTGCGATACCGGAAGAGAGCGTTTTCGATGGTTTCGGCGAGTGCGATGATGGAGGCCTGATGGTGACGTACATAGTTCGACATGAGCCATTTGGTGTCCATCAGGATACCGAGCACATAGGCATAGTTCGGTGTCCCGCTGTGGTAGTTCATCCAATCCGCTGTGCCGATACTGACGAATTCCGTTTTGGTTATTCCCCCGCCGTCAAAGGGCATGATGAAGGCATTATACACCCCCGCGCCGCCTTGCGCCCCGGCTATTCGGGCGGCATATTGCCCATAGGTGATTTGTTTCTGGACGGAAGACGTAGGGGGCAAATGCTGCGGGTTGCGCGTGACACCATATCGGTAGTATTTGGCATCCAGCACATATAGTTTCCCGTCGTACCGCATGATGGTGTCGGGTTCCAACGCGCTGCTGCGGACGAAGTGCCCCTTGCGAAGGATGTGCCATGTCGCATGCGGGAAGTATTTTTCCTTATCGGATTCACCGAAAACGTGATCCACCATGCGCTCCCACACGGGAGCAAATGAGTTTACCCCCCATGCCCCGTGTTGCGATTCCGCCATCTCCGCATTCTCCTGCACGATGTGCAGCATTGCCGTCAGCAGGCGGCGTTTTTCATCGTTAAAGGTGTTGTTGAGAGCCTGCTGTAGGGTGTGTGCAAAGAGGTTGCGGCGGAAGGGCAGGCTCGGTTTTTCCGGCAAAAAGTCGGCATGGAAAAACAGCCACCCGAAGCGAAGAAAGGCCTGATAGACACAATAACGATGAATATGGCTCAGGAGGTGCTCATCATTCATCTGCGCCTGTTTGACACGGAAGTTGAGATAAATCGGATTGCCGTCCTGAAAAAGGGGGCGCTCCTGCTGAATCGTCCGCTTCCAGCTGATTTTCCCGCGACGCGCCGCGACATAGGAGGACTCTTTCTCCACATAGTATCCATGCCGCAGGAAATCGTAAAGGATATACTGATAGGCTTCGAGGGGGAGGGTGGTCAATGCGGCGTCGGCAGGGCAGTAGGTGTCGCCCTCCTTCTGCCCGGCAAAGCGGCGGAGAGAAGCAAGGAGGCTGAAAATATCCCGACGGCACGCGGCATCCTCATCTCCCGGTTGATAGCCGTGGGGAAACACCACCTGAGGCTGACCATGCTGCCAGCGTATGCCGACAAAATAGTCCGCCGTCTGCTCCGCGGTGATGCAGTAGTCTCGCAGCATAATCTCCGTTCAACGCATGCGGCTTAGGAGGCTGCCGTAGAATCCTCCGGCAGAAGGGTGCCCGCCGCTGTGAGCTGTGGAAAGCTGATCCCCTCCGCAAAAACGGCGAACCCCACGGCCGCGAACGCCTCGGAGAGTTGCTCCAAGGTCTTATATTCTGACTTAAAGAGGCGTTCGTGAGCGTATTTGAAGGCATCCGTCCACAGGTACATGAGGACTTTTTCAGCAAAGGACTCGGCGAGCAAGTCCTCTTCCTCGGTGATAAAGAACGGCCCCAGGCGCTTATCCTCACTGCCGACGGCGTTGGCACTTTCGCTGACAATCAGCTCGTTGATGGTTTCCACGAACGTGCGCCACGTCACCCCCGTTCCGGCAATGGTGCTGTCGGCAAGGGCACACTGAGTCCAATCAGCCTTGACGCTCTTCATCTTCCAACGGCGTTTGAAGGCCGTATCCATGGTGAAGACGTTCTGGTCTGCCGTATTCATCGTAGCCAGAATGTAGAGATTGCTCGGCAACTTCACGGGGTGCTCCGCCGCGCCGTATACCTTTGCTGCGACATCGGGCTGATTCACGCCGTAGATACTCTCCCCGACCTTCCAATCGGGATGCCCGGCCAAGTCCTTCGTCCGCACGCGGTCCAACAGCTGGAACACATCCCCGAAGATGGCGGGAGCATTGCCGCGGTTAATCTCCTCAATCACCAGATAATAAGGATGATGCACATCTTCCACCGCCTTTTTGAGAATGCGGGTAAAGGGGCCGGGCTCGAACTCATATTTCACCTTTCCGTCCTGCCCCTGCGGCAACAGCTGACCGATGAAGTCAGAATATGTGTAATCGGGATGAAACACGACTCGCTCCATATACCGGGCATCATCACAATATTCGCTCTTGATTTTGTAGCTCTTGCCGCAGCCGGGCACGCCGTAGAAGAGCAGATTCTTCTCAGCGGCATCGGATATCGCCGCCGGAGTTTCTTCCGGTGTATCCTCTTCTGTCTCGGGCAACAAGAGCGTCTCGGGGACAAGTTGCTTCCACTGTTTTTTCATCTCCGCCACATCGTCATATTCGGCGGGGCCATCACTGTTGACGATATGGGCGGTGAACACCAGTTCATCCTGATGCCGGACATTGATGGCGGAAACGAACCAGCAGGCATTCTCCGCCAAACCCAGTTTCTCGGGAATGAGGCGGCTGTACAACTCGTCATTCTTATACTCGGGCTGCTCCGCCATCGCGTAGGCATTATGCTTGCTGTACATGAGCTTCAGACGACCGGAATGACTGGGGGACTGATCCTTCGTCACCAGCAGCACAAAACGGGCACCATCAATAAGGGTCTCATTGACATACACCTTATCAAACACGGCGGCCAGCACGAGCCGCGGGTCCGCAGACGCCCCGACCACCTGCGCACCGCCATGACCCATTCTCGTAACGATACCATTCAGCGAAACAGCCTTGTAGATAAGACCTTTCATCAATTCAGTCAGACCGGGCAGGCTATCATTGATTTTGTACTGCGAGCCTTGCCCCATGGCGGTAGACCAATTAGGGGTCCCCACAGAACCATTTCTAAACGAATAGCCGAAAGCCAGCGAGGTAATATCAATATTCATGAGAACAACTGATTCCAAATATGGTTTAAAAGAATACCCACCAAGTTCACGTCCCACCCGTTCGCGGCTCGCTTGGAGAGCTGGGAATAGGACTGCCCGGCAAAGTTCACCTCGCCGTCCTTGAAGCCCATCAGGCGAAACTGTTCCTCCACGGAATACTTGCGGACAACTTCCACGCCATCCAAACAGGAGGGCTCCACCATGCGCAGCTTGTTATGCTCAGGGGAGAGGATGGTGATGCTCATGCCGTCCTTGCGGATGTTGCGATTATACAAATCAAAGCAGGAGGGCTCGTCCACCTTGAACGAGGGGATACCATAAAAATCCTTGATACGCTCTATCTGTTCCTTGGTCAGATAGAGTTTTTCATCGGGGTGTTCATCTACAAAATCTTTCAGTTTCAGTCCGTTATCCACTTTTGGCGGTTCCATGGAGAAATTCTCCGGCAGGCCGCCGAGCTGAGCGAACATCCACAGACGCTCACGATTCTGCGGAATACCATAATCCTTGGTATTCAGGATGGCATATTTCAACTCGCCGTATCCTAACTCGCGCAGCGCGTTTTTCAGCGTGTCAAAGGTCTGAGCAAAACGCTTGGTAGCCAACCCCTTCACATTCTCCAGAAAGATATACCGAGGTTTCTTGGCCGCGCAAATACGAATAATATCATACAACAGCGTACCGCGACCATAGCGGTCATTTTCCCCTTGCTGCATGCCCACCGTCGAGAAAGGCTGGCAGGGGAACCCGCCCGTAAACAAATCGAAATCCGGCAGATCGTCGGGATTAATCTTGGTGATATCACCCCAATTCTTAATGGGGTTGCCCTTGGCATCCTTGTGGTTGGCATCATACAAGGCAGAGGCAAACTTATCGAACTCCGAATAACCGACAACCTTGTGCCTGATACCGGCGCGCTGCAAGCCGTACGAAGCTCCGCCGTATCCGGCAAAGCCTTCAAAAACGCGAATGGTTCCGTGTTTCTTTATCTGATGCATGAGGAAAAGAGGCAGTCACAATTCCTTTACCACTGACTCACTGAAGATGGTCAAAAGAATAGGTGATAACCAGTTGCTTGTACCACATAGCAGGGAGCATTGTCAACGAATTTTACATAAAGCGTGAACGTAGCATCACGACAACCTTACCATAATACAAGGTTTTATCGCGCCGCAAATTCCTTTGCCAGCCTGATGTAGTCCTGGGCGTGCCGGAGGTTGGCCTGTTCGGTGTCGTCGGGGAGGGTTTTGACGACTTTGGCGGGGGAGCCGAGGACGAGGGAGTGGGGAGGAATGATGGTGTTTTTGGTGACGAGGGCGTGGGCGCCGACGATGGAGCCGTGGCCGATGACAGCGCCGTCGAGGACGACGGCTCCCATGCCGATGAGGCAGTTATCTTCGACCATGCAAGCGTGGAGGGTGACGCTGTGGCCGACGGTGACGTGGCGGCCGAGGGTGCAGCCGAGGTTGTAGTCCACGTGGATGCAGCAGTTGTCTTGGACGTTGCTGCCCTCGCCGATGCGGATGGGGGCGACATCGCCGCGGAGGGTCGTGTTGTACCAGACGGAGGAGGCGGGGGCGAGGACGACGTCGCCGATGATGTCCGCGCTGGCGGCGACAAAGGCGGGGGAGTCGAGCACGGGGGTGATGCCGCGGAAGGATTCAATGGCCATGGCTTTTAGGAAGGGCGCAATGCGTCTTTAGCCGCGGGCGGCATCGACAATCTGTTGCAGGGGGGCGCGGTCGTAGGCATCCGCCCACTTTTTCAGCTCCTTGCCGGAGTAGGAGGCGAGGCCGTCCGCCGTGAGCTGGCGGGCGAGTTTGCCCGCAGGGATGAGCATGCAGAGGAAGTTTGCGTCGCTCTCGTTGCCGGTGCAGATGGTGCCCTCCTTGGTCATGATGACACCGTCATCGGGGCACATGGAGTTGAGCTTGATGATGGCGGCGGAGAGGGCTTCCTGCGCCACTTCGAAAGGTTGGGGGGATTGCGGTTCGTCGGCCATGGTCAGCGGAGCATGTTGAGGGCGCGTTCGGTGGCGCGCAGGGCGCGGTCGATGTCGTCCTCGTTGTTGTAAAGAGCGATGGAATAGCGGGTGGTGCCGGTGATGCCGAGGCTCGCCATGAAGGGCTGGCAGCAGTGGTGACCCATGCGGACGGCGATACCCATCTGGTCCAGCAGGGTGCCGAGGTCGTAGTGGTGCACACCGGGCACATGGATGGAGATGAGCGAGCCGCGCTTGTCGCGCCCGCCGAGTATCTGCACGCCTTCCAGCGCGGCAAGACCGTCGTACAAGCGGCGGGTGAGCGCCATCTCGTGTGCGTCAATGGCTTCCAAGCCGACGCGCTGCACATAGCGCAGGGCCTCCGCGAGCAGAATGTTGCCGCCGATGTTGGGTGTACCCGCTTCGTACTTGAAGGGCAGCGTGTTGTAGGTTGTCTTTTCGAAGGACACCTCGCTGATCATCTCGCCGCCGCCGAGCCACGGCGGCAGCTGCTCCAGCAGCTCGGCGCGGCCCCAGAGTGCGCCCGTGCCCGTGGGGGCATAGATTTTATGGCCTGAGAAGGCATAGAAATCGCAGCCCAGTTCCTGTACGTTGACAGGGAGGTGCGCGGTGCTCTGCGCACCGTCCGCCAGCACGAGAGTGCGCGGGTTGTTGCGCTTGGCAGCGGCGATGATGTCCGCCACGGGGTTCAGCGCACCGAGGGCGTTCGAGATAACGGGCACGGCGACAAGGCGCGTGCGCGGCGTGAGCATCTGCTCGTAGGCGGCGAAGTCGAAGGTCAGCTCCTCCGTGAGCGGGATGGGGCGAAGACGCGCTCCCGTGCGCTCGCAAAGCATCTGCCACGGCACGATGTTGGAGTGGTGCGCATCCGTAGTGACGAGAATTTCATCCCCCTGCCCCACCAGGCCGGAGAGCGCGAGCGTCTGCGCCACGAGGTTGATGCCCATGGTGGTGCCGCTCGTGAAGATGATTTCGCGGGCGGAGGCGGCATGCAGGAAATCCGCGATGGTTTGGCGGGCGGCTTCGTGCTGCTCGGTGGCGAGGCGGCTCAGGTAGTGTGCGCCGCGGTGGATGTTGGCGTTGGCCTGCTCGTAGTAGCGCTGCGCGGCTTCCTCCACGCAGAGGGGTTTCTGGGTGGTGGCGGCGTTGTCGAGATACACAATGGGCCATTGGCCCTTACCGATGCGTTCGCGGAGAATCGTGAACTGCGCACGTTCCCGAAGGATGTCACTCATGCCTGCTCGCCTCCCTTCAGGTGTTCCGCCATGCGGTAGGCGGCCTCCGGCACGTACTCGCGCCATGCTTCATCGCCCTCCTGAATCATGCGGACGATGTCGCGCGGGGTGCTCATGAGCAGCTTTTGGTTGAAGTAGGGCACCTCGATAATCTTGCCGCTCTCGCGCAGGTGGCGGTAGAGGTAGTGGTATTCCTCCGGCGCGTGGTAGGTGCCCGCCGTGACGAACTCGCCCGTGTGGCGGTTAATCCACGGCGTGACGTAGAACTTCGTTTGGTTGAGGAACATGTGCCCCATGCTGGCGAGGATGCCGCCGGGCACGCCTTCCACCCACTTGTCCTTGAAAAGCTCGTGGAGCAGACCGATGGAGAGCGCAATGGCGATGGGTTCCTTGGTGTAGCTGTTGAGCAGCTCGGAGATGCGGTGGAAATGCGTGATGTTGGTGATCATCACGGTTTTGCCCATGGCGGCGAGGGCATCCGCGCGGTCGATGAACTCCAGCATATCGACCTCGTTGCCGCGCAGGAGGTTGGAGAGGGAGAGCTCGCAGATGTCGATGCCGCGCGTGCGCTTGTCTTCGGGCAGCGTTTCGTAGAACTTGGTGCGCACGCTGTCCATCATCTCGATATGGATGTTGCAGAGCGGCATGAAGCTGCCGCGCATGAGCACGATGGGGCGTTTGTAGAGGAGGTCGGCAGGCTGGGCCACGGTGCCGTCCGGGCAGAAGAGGGTCGCTTCGGAAAGGCCGCTGTGCACGAGCTGGAGCGCGAGGATGCGGTTGTCGAACATCGAAAAGCCGTTGCCCGAGAAGCGCATGTAGTCGATTTCGAAGAAGTGGCGGTCCACATGCTCGCCCACGCTCTGCACGAAGGTGTCCATGCGCTCGCGGTCGTAGAAGAGGGCGTGCAGCAGGTTGACGCCGAGGATGCCGAGCACGCGCATCTGCAAATCGTGGTCGGGGATGAGCAGGCGGACGTGCATCACGAGGTCGCTCGGCTCCGCCCCGGGTTTGAGCTGGAAGCGCACGCCGAGCCACGCGCTCCACGGGCCGTTGTCGCGGTAGCCCTTGGCTTTCACCGTGTTGCAGAAGGCGAAGAAGCGGGTGTTCTCGCCGCGCTTGTCACCGAGGCGCTCAATGAGCTGCGCGTATTCGTAGTCCATCATCTGCTCCAGGCGCTCCTCGGAGACATAGCGCTTGGAGGTGCCGTAGATGGAGTCGGATACGGTCATGTCATAGGCCGAGAGGGATTTGGCGACCGTGCCCGCCGCCGCCCCCGCGCGGAAGAACCAGTTGGCGGTCTCCTGCCCCGCGCCGATTTCGGCGAAGGAGCCGTAGAAGGCGGGGTCAAGGTTGATGCGCAGGGCTTTTTCCTGCGTGGCGGCAAGGGCTTGTTCGATGGTGGACATTTTAGGTTGACGGAAAAATGGTTATCGAAAAGGGGATTACAGCTGCAAGGGCACGAGCGGCAGGTGGCGCAGGGGGCGCGGTGCGGGCAGCTCGATGGTGCTGTCGGGGTTCGTGCTGTTCACTTCCTCGGGGGTGTCATCCGCAGCGCCGACTTCCTCCGCCCCGCTGCCGCTGTCGCCGAGGTCATCGGCGGTCTTGTAGCGCGGGTTGAGGGAGGTGTCGCATTCGTAGGGGTCCTTGCCGAGCAAGGCGGAGGATTTCGGCAACACAGGCAGCACGGGCAGCACGCGGGAGGAGTTCATCTGCCCGCCGGGGCTGTCGAGGAAGTCCACGAGGGAGGGGCTGCCGTCACCGTGTACGGAGCACACGCCGAGGGAGACATCGCCCTTGGGGAAATACTCGTGATAGGTGGAGCGCAGGTAGCCCGCCTTGCCGTCCTGCATGACGGATTCAAAGCAGAAGTTCGTCGCCATCTGCCCGCTGACAGTGCAGATTTCCACTTCTTCCGTGTCGTCCGGCAGCGGCAGGGGCTTGTCCGCATAGCGGTCTCCCGCCGCACGGAACACGGCCCCCGCAATGGGGCCGCAGGTGTCCGAGCCGAAAGCCTCGGGGTAGATGGGCTGGCGGTCGTTCAGGAAGCCGACCCACACGCCGCAGGTGAAGGAGGAGTTGTACGCGAAGAGGGCGTTGTCGGAGAAATCGTAGTTGGTGCCCGTCTTGACGGCGCCGTTGAAGTTCTGCGGCAGATAGGGCTCCACGCGCTGGGCGGAGCCCTTGCTGAGGGATTCGCGCATGATGCTGTGCAGACGATAGGCGGTGCAACCGCGCGTGCTGTTCACCATCTTGTGCGACACGGCGAGCGGGTTTTCCCACAGGATGTTGCCCGCGCTGTCCGTCACCTTGGTAACGATGTAGGGCGCGATGGGGCGCTTGCCCGCGTTGGGGAAGATGGTGTAGGCCATCGTCACTTCCTTGAGGGAGGCGGGTTCCGAACCGAGGAAGGCACGGGGGTAGAACTGCGGCTTGGCCTCCGTGCTGCCGGGGGTGCGGGCGGGTGGCGTGATGCCGACGTTCGTCAGCGTGTCCGCAAAGGCTTTGGCCCCCTTGGTAGGATGGGAACCGAGGGCGATACCGAGGCGGGCCGAGGCGGCAATCTTGCTCCAGCCCAATGCCTGGCGCGCTGTCACGGAATCCAGGTAGCGTCCCTTGTCCACCTCCATGCCCCATTCACCCAGAATGCCTTCCGACCCGCCGATGCCCGCCAGTCGGTTGTCCATGGCATCGTCCACCAGGCGGGAACAGGGAGAGTAGCCGTTCTCGAAGGCGCACATGTAGAGGAAGGGCAGCATGGCCGTGCCGAGCGGTCGTTTGCCGGACTCGATGATATCGAAATTGTCGCGGTCAAAGCTGCGACCGCCCACATACACCAACACGCCGCCCGTAGCGTTGTCCACAGTGAACACAGCGCCGTCAATATAGCGGTGCTGGGCGCAGCGCGGGTCGTTGCGGTCGGCGAACTTCACATGGCAGAAGCCGTCGTGGTTCTCCAGCTCGTTGAGCTGATCGGTGAGAGCCTTTTCCGCAGCCTCCTGCATCGTCTTGTCGATGGTGGTATACACGCGGATACCGCGGCTCTTCACGATTTCCTCGCCGCGGGTGGGGTTCTGGAAAATGTCGATGGCCTGTTGCTGCACCAGCGCATGCAGGAAGGAGGTGTTGCGGCGCAGGGGATTGGGGTTGAGCCCCAGCGGCGTCTCCTTCACGCGGGCTGCCTCCGCGGCGCTCAGGTAGCCCGCGCGCTCCATGCGGTCAATCACATCGTTACGCCAACGCCAGTTGAGGTCGGCGTTGCGGATGGGGTTGTAGTTCTCGGGGTTCTTGATGAGGGCGGCGATACTCGCGGCCTCGCGCACGGTGAGGTCCCCGGGCTCCTTGCCGAAGTAGCCGAGGGCGGCGGAGCGGATACCATAGAAGCCGCGGCCGAAGTACACGCGGTTCAGGTAGAACTCCATGATTTGGCGCTTGTCGTACTTGTCCTCGATGCGGCGGGCGAGGAAGATTTCCACAATCTTGCGCTCGTAGCGGCTGCCGCCGCGGGCCTGCGTGCGGCGTTCCAAATCATACGCATTGCGGGCCAGCTGCTGGGTGATGGTGGAGGCACCCTGATTCGCCTTGCCGTGCGCAGCGACGGCTTCCTTTGCAGCGCGGGCAATGCCCATGGGGTCAAAGCCGTGGTGCGTCCAGAAGGTCTTGTCCTCCTGCGCCACAAGGGCGTCAATCATGTGGGGGGAAATTTTGTCGAAGGTGACGTAGCTGCGGTTTTCATCGTAGATACGCCCGATTTCCTCACCATTGCGGTCAAAGATGATGCAGGGGTGGTCGAGGTTGTTGATGTCCTCCAAATCGAACTCCTGTGCCCAGCGTTGGTACTTGGCGGTGATGGTCAGGAAGAGCAGATAGCCGCACACGCCCATGGCTGCCACGAACACAGTGAACACGATGAGCAGACGACGGAAGAAGCGCCACAGAAAGCCCCCCTTTCTGCGGTGCCCGTTTTCCTTGCCCGTGCGGCGGCGTTTCTCCGCTGCCGTGCGGCGCGTCCGATACTCATCCAACGGCTCCATCTTCTCGCGGGGATTATACCAAAGTCGGCCACACATATCAAGCGGCAAATTAGCCAAAAACAGGGTGAACCCGGACGCATCCCCAAGATTCCGTTTCTATTCTTGCGGGTGGGCGCATAAAGCCGCCGGGAAGCCCGAAATCCGAAAGAGCCGGCGGCCGTAAGAGCGCTTTCGGACTTCGGACTTCAAAACCTCACGCTACGCCCCCGCACGGGAGAAAGCGGAATCTTGGGGGCACGTGTGAATTTTTCCCCATTTGTTAGAAAATGATAGATTGACAACAGCGATTTTTTTGCTATTATCAGAACAAACGTATGACAGGCGGCTCATAATCTATCCGCCATTCATGCCCATCTTCAAAACGCATCACCATCCTCCGCCTATTTTATCCTTATTATTAAGTCGTCTAACATAACAATTCCGCGTCGTTAAGGCATTTGTTTTCCCTTTCACTCTCTTTTGTCACACATCTAGCAAAATCGCACCATTTATTTCTTTGACACATTGCTCGGTTTAAGGATAATAGAGATCACCTAACTACCCATCTAACAACAATGGAAAACATCATCTACAACGAGGTTATCATCACCGATCAGCCGGCGCGTCCCGGCATGCGCACCATCGACTTCGGCGAACGCGGAACATTCACGCTCGCGGAGAATGCCGATGTCGTCATCTCTTTGAAGCTCGACGACCGCGGCGAGCTTGTCATCACCCCTGAGCGCGAGGATGCCGAGCCCATCACTATTTCCGCTGAGCTGCGCCCCGATGAGTGGGCCCGCAAGAGCGACGACACCTACTGGCAGACCAACCGCCTCATCCCCGGCATGCAGGCGGGCACCTACCGCCTCTCCGGCTGGCTGGAGAACGAAGACTCCGGTTACGGCAGTTATATTTTCTACGCCGTGCGCATCTTGGCGGCAGATAAGAAAACGCCCGCGAAGGAGCGCAAGCCCCTCTGCCCCGCGGGCGGCTCCTGCGCATTCAAGGCGGAGGAAGGCGACGCCGCCGAGGGCCCGCAGGCCACCCTGCCCGCCGCAAGCACGGGCAAGTGCCGCGACACCGCCGAGCTCACCTACGAGGGCGAAGATGCGGGCCCCCTCGCCCTCGGCTTCACCCCGCAGAGCACCTTTGAGCGCACCGCCGTGCGCAGCGGCAACACCCTCACCATCAGTTCCCCCGCGGGAGAGCCGCTGAGCTTTGCGCTCGCCGCAGGCAGCAGCGAGTCCGCCCCCACGGGCAGCAGCATCAACTCGGCCACCCGCGTGCAGCTGCAAAACGCGGACGGCACCCCCTGCCCCGCGGACGGCACGCCCGCGCAATACCTCCTCACCGACGGCGACGGCACCCGCCTGCTCTTCTCGGCGGAGACGGGCCGCGTCACCGCCCTGATTGCCGCGGATGACAGCTGCGAAACGGCGGAAGAGCACGCACAGAGCATCATCACCATCTGCGACGCGGACGGCTACCTTGCCGCCGCCTACAGCGAAAGCGACGGCCTGCAACGCTACACACGCGGGGCGGACGGCGCCGTGCTGACGGAGTATTTTTCCGCCGCCGCCGTCATCGTGAACCCCGACGGCAGCTTTACCACGGAGGGTGATCCCTACAAGACGGAGCACTACGCCGCCGTGCGCAACGCGGACGGCAGCATCACCACCACCATCACGCGGCAGCAGGCGGGGCTGCCCGCCGTCGTCACCACCCGCACGGAGAGCGAGGGCCGCGTCACCATCACCAAGGGCAGCGGCGCCGAAGCCGTCACGAAAACGTACACCACCTACGACCTCACGGGCAACACCACCGCCACGCTGGAGACCGTGACGACCGCCGGCAGCGACACGCCCGCGAGCGCGGTGCTCACCATCACGCGACAGGATGCGGGCGGCCCCGTGCTGCTGAGCCGCACCACGGGCTACGGCACGACGGAGGAACAAACGACCTATTACAGCTACGACACGCAGAGCTCGCGCCTGGTGCGCATCACCCGCCCCGACGGCAGCACCACGCGCTACGAATACGATGCCCTCGGCCGCACCACGCTGGAGGCCACCCCCACCGCCGAAGGCGGGGAGGAGGTGACGCAGACGACCTACCGCGACGCCGCAGAGACAGCGCGTTTTGCGGACACCCGCCCTGCGGAAGTAACCATCACGCGCAACGGCACCCTCATCCGCCGCGAGGTGCATGAATATGAAGACGGAGACGCCGTGAACTCCGAGCTCATCACCACCACGGCAGCGGGTGCCCTGCAGGCGCAGACGACATACACCGAGCACTACGGCGCCGCGCCCGCCTATGCCTACGCCGCGGGCAAGCTCAAGCACACACGCGATATCAGCGGCGTGCAGACCGATTACGAATACACCCCCACCCGCGAGCACGGTGCCGCCCACAAACTCACCATCACCACCCGCGGCGCGGACGGCGCACTTGCCGCCGGGCAGAGCCGCCTGACGGAACGCTTTATCGCCGCGGACGAAACAACCGCCTTCGAGCAGGAAAGCATCTGGAGCGGCGTGCAATGGCTGCTGCTGAATACGGCTGCGTATGAATACGACGCGCAGCACCGCCTCATCCGCACCACGCGCGGCAACGGGCGCCGCAGCGAGACAACGTGGATGTGCTGCGGCAAGCTCTCCGAGACGGACGAAAACGGCATCCGCACGGACTACGCCTACAACAGCGCACAGCAGCTCATCGAAGAAAGCCGCGCCGCGGTCTACGACGGCGACACCTGCATCACCCCCGAACGCATCACCGAGTACGAACGCGACGCACAGGGGCGCACCACCGCCACCACGCAGCGCATCGGCCCCATGGCAAGCAGCACGCACACGGAGTACGACGGCCTCGGCCGCGCCGTGGCACAGACGGATGCCCTCGGACGCCGCAGCACGACCACCTACAGCGCGGACGGGCGGACCACCACGCAGACCTCCCCCACGGGAGCCGAGAGCATCAGCACCCGCAACACGGACGGCAGCACCGCGAGCCTCAGCGGCAGCGCACAACGCGCCGTGCAGTACAGCTACGACATGACGGCGGAGCACTGCCGCCGCACCACCATCCGCACCGCGTCCGGCGCCCTGCTCTCGCAGACCGTGGAGGACGGCTTCGGCCGCACGATTGAGGAAAGCGT
>CALBJX010000097.1 GCA_937893015.1 uncultured Verrucomicrobiales bacterium
GCCGTGGTGGTGCTCGCCTGCACGCAGGCAACGGGCATCAACTCCGTGCTGAACTACTCCGTCATGATTTTCCAGCAGGCGGGTCTGGAAGGCTCCGTGGCCAACTGGGCTGACTTCGGCATGAAGGTCGTCAATATGCTCATGACCATCGTGGCCGTCTCCCTCGTGGATAAGAAGGGCCGCACCACGCTGCTCAAGGTCGGCACGCTCGGCATCATCGTGGGCCTTGCGGGTGTGGGCACCATGTTCCTCACCGTGGAGAACAACCGCGCCGACGTGACGCCCATCGTGGCCACCGCCGTGCAGGACAACGCGCTGAACCTCTCCGTGGAGGACGCCGTGAAGCTCGCTCTCTCCAAGGAGGACATCGCCGCTGTGCACCCCGAGTTCATCACCGAGGGCAATGTGACCCCCGGCATGCAGCTCATCGTCACCTACAAGCAGGGCTTTGACAGCAAGCAGGCCGTCGCCGAGCTGAAGGAAGTCGGCAATGCGGAAGGCGCCTCCATCGCCATCGCCAAGGAAACGGCGCTTGCCCCCAACTTCATGGACAAGATTTGCTTCTGGTCCCCCTACCTTGAGGAGGGCGCCGTGAAGGAAATCACCATCACCCGCGCCGAAATCGGCATGAAGCCCAACATGGTGACGGGCTGGGCCGTGGCCGGCTTCTTCGTGGTGTTCGTGGCCTTCTTCGCCAGCGGTCCCGGCGTGTGCGTGTGGTTGGCTCTCTCTGAGCTGATGCCCACCCGCATCCGCGCCAACGGCATGGCCATCGCTCTTCTCATCAACCAGGGCGTGTCCACCACCATTGCGGGCACCTTCCTGCCTTGGGTGGGTTCCGCGGGCTATTCCACCGTGTTCTTCTGCCTCGCGGGCTTCACGGTCATCTACTTCATCACCGCCGCTTTCTTCATGCCCGAGACCAAGGGTCGCACCTTGGAGGAAATCGAGCAGTACTTCACCACGGGCAAGATGCCCGAGAAGAAGGAAGAAGCCTGATAGAACGACACATTGTCAGTTCCTGCGGCTGACGCCGCAATGTAAGGAAAGCGGTCCGGCGGAAACGTCGGGCCGCTTTTTTGTGTGCCGGGATGCATGATGATGACATTTTTTTCGGGCTTCGGACTCCGGACTTTGCCCTTTTTTCTTGATTCCTTACCAAGAACGGCTATACTCTCCCGCGAAACGTTTTTATCATTTTCTCCTTCATTCCGTTGACGCCATGAATACCTTGCGCACTTTCACCACCGGCAGCGGCAGTTCCGCTTCGTTCCATTCCCTCCCCGCGCTCGCGGAACAGGGCTTTGCAGGTATCAACCGCATGCCCGTCTCCCTGCGCATCGTGCTGGAAAGCCTGCTGCGCAACTGCGACGGCCTGAAAGTCTCCGAAACGGACGTGAAGAACCTCGCCGCATGGAACGCCAAGAACCCCGGCAGCTATGAAATTCCTTTCACGGTGGCGCGTATCATCCTCCAAGACCTCACGGGTGTTCCCCTGTTGGTGGACCTCGCTGCCATGCGTGCCGCGGTGCAGGATTGCGGCAAGAACCCCGCCGACATGGAGCCGCTGGTGCCCGTGGACCTCGTCGTCGACCACTCCGTGCAGGTGGACTGGGCAGGCTTCCCCGAGGCGTACAAGAAGAATTTGTCCCGCGAATTTGAACGCAATACGGAGCGTTATGAATTCCTCAAGTGGGGGCAGCAGGCCTTTGAAACCTTCTCCGTGGTGCCCCCCAGCACGGGCATCGTGCATCAGGTGAATCTGGAGCACCTCGCCCGCGGCGTGATGGAGAAGGACGGCGTGTTCTACCCCGACACCCTCGTCGGCACGGACTCCCACACCACCATGATTAACGGCCTCGGCATCGTGGCCTGGGGCGTGGGCGGCATCGAGGCGGAGGCCGGCATGCTCGGCCAGCCCGTGACCTTCCTTGTGCCCGAGGTAGTGGGCGTGCACCTCTGCGGCAAGCTCCGCGAGGGCGTGACGGCGACGGACCTCGCGCTGCATGTCACGCAGATGCTCCGCAAGCAGGGTGTCGTCGGCAAGTTCGTCGAATTCTTCGGCGAGGGCGCGGCCTCCCTCTCCCTGCCCGACCGCGCCACCGTCGCCAACATGGCTCCCGAGTACGGCGCTACCATGGGCTTCTTCCCCTTCGATGCCACCTCCGCCGCCTACCTGCGCGCCACGGGGCGCAGCGAGGAGCACGTCGCCACGGTGGAAAACTATTTCAAGGCCCAAAACCTCTTCGGCATGCCGCAGAAGGGCGATATCGACTACAGCATCGAGCTGGAGCTCGACCTCGCGGACATCGTGCCCGCCGTTGCGGGCCCCAAGCGCCCGCAGGACCGCATCCCGCTGACCACGCTCAAGAGCGACTTCGCCACGATTTGCGAGACCACCTACGGCGCACCCAAGCGCACCGCGCCCGTGGCCGTCACCATGCATGGTGACGCGGGTAACCCCGATGCCGACACCACGCACGAGGTGGAGCTGACGGACGGCTCCATCCTTGTGGCCGCCATCACCAGCTGCACCAACACCAGCAACGACGGGCTCATGCTCGCGGCGGGTCTGCTCGCCAAGAAGGCGGCGGCACTCGGCCTCAAGGTGCCCGCCTATGTGAAGACCAGCATCGCCCCGGGCTCCCGCATCGCGGCGCGCTACTTCGCCAACAACGGGCTCACGGACGCGCTGGATGCCATCGGCTTCTCCATCGTGGGCTACGGCTGCACCACCTGCATCGGCAACAGCGGCCCCCTGAACCCCGCGCTGGAACAGGCGGTGACAGATGAAAAGCTCGTGTCCTGCTCCGTGCTCTCGGGCAACCGCAACTTCGAGGCGCGTATCCACTCCCATGTGAAGGCGAACTTCCTCATGTCTCCCCCGCTGGTGATTGCCTTCGCCCTCGCGGGTCGCGTGGACATCGACATGGAAACCGAGCCCCTCGGCACCGCGGCGGACGGCACGCCCGTCTACCTGCGCGACATCTGGCCCACGGGCGAGGAGATTGCCGCCGCCCGAACACGTGCCGCCACGCCGGCGGACTACGCCGCCTGCTACGCCGACCATGTGCAGGAATGGGATGGTGTCTCCGCCCCCACGGGCGCGACCTTCGCGTGGAATGCTGCCTCCACCTACATCCACCGCCCGCCCTTCTTCGATGGTTTCGACGGCACGAAGGGGCATATCACCGACATCACGGACGCGCGCCCGCTCGGCATCTTCGGCGACAGCGTGACCACCGACCACATCTCGCCCGCAGGTGCCATCAAGCCCACGGGGCCCGCAGGGCAGTTCCTCGCCGCACAGGGGGTCATGCGCCGCGATTTCAACACCTTCGGCTCCCGCCGCGGCAACGACCTCGTCATGGCCCGCGGCACCTTCGCCAACGTCCGCATCAAGAATCTGCTGACGGAAGGCATCGAGGGCGGCTACACGCTCTATTTCGGTGCACAGCCCGTCTCCGCCCCCGATACGGCGATTGACGCCCCCTGCGGCACGCCCACCTTCATCTACGATGCGGGCATGGCCTACCGCGCGGACGGCGTGCCGACCGTCATCATCGGCGGTGAGGACTACGGCATGGGCTCCAGCCGCGACTGGGCCGCCAAGGGCACGAACCTCCTCGGCGTGAAGGCGGTCATCACCAAGAGCTTCGAGCGCATCCACCGCAGCAACCTCATCGGCATGGGCGTGCTGCCCCTCAATTTCGCGAACCCCGCGGACTACGACAAGGTGCGCGACCTGAAGGACGTGACGTTCAGCATCACGGGCCTCTCCGACGACATGGCTCCCCGCGCCGCCGCCACCCTTGTGGTGAAGCCCGCAGGTGCCCCCGCCTTCGAGCTGCCCCTCATCGTCCGCATTGACACGCCCATTGAGAAAGAATACTTCCGCTCGGGCGGCATCCTGCAATACGTGCTGGCGGGGTACTGCAAATAATGTGCAGCGTCTGACGACGCTAAGATACAAAAATGGTCTGACGTTGAACGTCAGACCATTTTTTCTCTGCGGCAAAGCCGCAAAATGACCTTCACCTCTTACAGGTGCATGGGCATCAGCACGTACAGGAACTCGTCCGCCACGCGCATGACACCGGGGCTGGAGGCGTCGATGAGATCGATGGAAACCTCGCCGTCACCCACGGCACGAAGGGGCGCAAGCACGAAATCCGCATTGAAGGCGATGGAAAGCTCGCGGCCGCTGTAATCAATCGGCACTTCTTCGGAGGCTTCACCCATGTTGGCACCGGCCTGCACCTTCATGGTGCCGGGCACGAAGTGGAAGCTGACGGTGTTCGCCTTCTCCGCAGAGAGCAGGGAGACGCGGCGCACGGTCTCGTTGAGCTCGGAGGCGGGCAGCACCACGCGCTCGTTGTAGCGGCTGGGAATCACCTGACGATAGTTCGGATAGTTGCCGTCGATGAGCTTAGTCACCAGCACAGTGTCGCCGAAATCGAAGGCGGCCTGGTTGTTGGTGATGCGCACCAGCACATCGCCCGCATCGCCGAGCAGGCGATGCACTTCGGCGACCGCGCGGCTGGGGATGTCGATGGAAACGCTCTGGCTCTCGGGGAACTCCAGCTCGTTCTCGAAGAGGGCAAGACGGCGGCCGTCGGTGGCCACAAGCGTGAGCTTGCCGTCGCGGAAGGTGGTGTAAATGCCGTTGAGGACGTAGCGCAGGCCGTCATTGGCGATGGCGAACTCCGTATAGGAGAAGCCGCGGTTGAGCATGCCCTGCGGCACCTTGAACTCGCGGGATTCCTTGAACACGGGCATGCCGGGGAACTCCTCCGCGGCGAGGCCGTTCAGGCGGAAGCGGGCGCGGTTGCAGGTGATGGTGGCCACCGTGCCGCTCACATCGACGGTCACTTCGCCGTCGTTGAGCACGCGGATGATGCTTTGGAGCTTCTTGGCGGGCAGGGTGATGGCACCTGCCTTCTCCACGAGGCAGGGCACCTGCGTGGAAATGGTGAGCTCCATGTTCGTGGTCATGAGCTTCAGCTCTCCGTCCGCAGCTTCCAGCAGCACGTTGGAGAGAATGGGCATGCTCGGGCGCGTGGAAACCACGCCCGTCACCTTGTTCAGACCGTCGAGAAGTACCTGTTTCGCAAGAGAAAATTTCATAAAACTCCTTTGTTGAGTTTATTGTAGCTATTTTTCAGGGGCATAGCAAGCGAAAAAAAGGCACTTTCGCAAGATTTTCTACCACTTTTTTTTAGGCTATACCAGATATTGTGTTGTATCGCTTTCCTACCCCACCGGGTGCCCCTGAAAGACGATGAGAAAATGTTCATCTGCCTGTCGTGCCCCCGGCGGCACTTTCCCCCACCAGCTCCATGAGCTCGTCCGCGCTGAGGTGGAGGAGGAGTTTTTCCATGCCGCCGCTCAACAGGGCATCGGCCATCTCGCGCTTGCGGGTGAGCATGCGGTGGATGTTCTCCTCGATGGTGCCGCGGCAGATGAAGGGGTGGATGACGACGGGGTTCTTCTGGCCGATGCGGTAGGCGCGGTCGGAGGCTTGGTTCTCCACGGCGGGGTTCCACCAGCGGTCGAAGTGGATGACATGGCGTGCGCGGGTGAGCGTCAGCCCCGTGCCCGCCGCCAGCAGGGAGAGCACCATGAAGGGCGGGCCGCCCGGCTGTTGGAAGGCGTTCACGCGCTCCTGACGCTCGGCCAGCGGGGTGCCGCCGTGCAGCGTGAGCCCGCTGCGCCCGAAAATGCCCGCAAGGAAATCGTGCAGCGGGTCGATGAGAGAGCGGTACTGCGTGAAGACCAGCACGGCATCCCCGGCCTCCGCCATGCGTGTCGCCAGATGCTCCAGCTGCTGCATCTTGCCGCTGGCGGCGGGGTCGTAAGTGGGCTCGCCGAGGTACTGCGCAGGGTGGTTGCAAATCTGCTTGAGCCGCCCGAGGATGGGGAGCACCAGCGTGAGCCGCGTGGCGGGGTCGGGCTCGTTGATGACGGCGCGCAAGTTCTCCGTCTCGCGGCGGTAGAGCAGGGTCTGCTGCGGGGTGAGAAAACACCACGCGAGGCGCTCCGTCTTGGGCGGCAGCTCGGGCAGCAGCTTGGGGTCGCTCTTCAGGCGGCGCAGCAGAAAGGGGCGCACGAGGCGGCGCAGGGCGGTGTAGTCGTTGCCCATGCCGCGCACCATGGCGGAAAAATCCTTTTCCGTGCCCAGCAGGCCGGGGTTGAGGAAGTCGAAGAGGCTGTGCAGCTCCGTCAGCGAGTTTTCCACGGGCGTGCCCGTGAGCGCGACACGGCGGGGCGAGCAGAGCGTGCGGATGGCGCGGCTGCGCGCGCTGTCCGCGTTTTTGATAGCCTGCGCTTCATCGAGCACCAAAGCGGGAAGCTCCGTTGCCGCCAGCAGCTCTGCCATGCGCGTGGCCATGCCGTAGGTGGTGAGCGCGAGATGCACGCCCTGCAAAAGGGCGGCGGGGTTGCGGCGGAGGGTTTCCGTCTGTTTGGCGGAGAGGGCGTAGGGGTGCAGCAGGCGCACGGAGAGCTGCGGGGCAAAGCGCACCAGCTCCTCCTGCCAGTTGGTGAGCAGCGAGGCGGGGGCCACGATGAGCGCGGCGCGGGAGGAAAGGGCCCCCGCCGCATGCAGGTGCGAGAGCCACGCGATGACCTGCAGCGTCTTGCCGAGCCCCATGTCGTCCGCCAGGCAGGCCCCGAAGCCCGCCTCCGTCACGTTCAGCAAAAAGCGCACGCCGTCCCGCTGGTAGGGGCGGAGCCGCGAGCCCAACGCGGGCGGCAGCTGCGGCTCCGCCTGCCCGAATTGCAGCTGCGAGAGCGCGAGCGTGAGCCGCGTGCCCGCCGTCACGCGCACGCCGTCCTCTGCGGGCGGCAGCTGGGCGGGGCGTTGCGTCTTGGGGGAGAGCAGCCAGCGCAGACCCGCGAGCAGCGGGATGCCCCCCGCCGCCATGTGCGCCGCCTGCCGCCAGCTATCCAACAATGTTTGCAGGCGCTCGCGGTCCAGCCGCACCCACTCGCCGCGGAAGCGCACCAGTCCGTCATCCTCGCCGGAGAGCAGCTCCTCCAGCTCCTCCTCCGTCAGGTAGCGGTCGCCGAGAGCCACCTGCGGGATGAAGCGCAGCAGGGAGCCGATGTGCAGGGCAGGGGCGCGGTCCGGCTTGCTGCCGCCATTCTCTTCCGGGTCGAGCTTCACCTCCAGTTCCGCGCGCGGGGGCGTGCTTTTCCAAAGGTTGACGATGCGCGTCTCAATGCCCGCCTCCTCCAGCAGGGGCAGCGTTTCCAGAAAATCGTAGGCTTGCCTCGCACTCCAGCCGCTCGGTTTGTACACACCGCGGCTGTCAATGAGCTCGCGAAGAAAGGGGCTTTTCTCCGCCACCTGTTGCAGCGGGCGCAGCAGGGCGAGCAGGGCGTTGCGGTCGTTCGCGCAGAGCTGTGCCGCCATGCCGAGGGGCGCGTGGCGCGGGCGCCCGTCCGCACCCGCCTTGTGGATGAAAGTGGCCAAGAAGGCGAAGGGCACGGCATCCGCCCCCTCGCCCGCGTTCTCCGCGAGGTGGAAGCAGAGCGTGCCGAGCTGCCGCCAGCCCTCGCCCATGCGGCACAGGTACTCTTCTGCGGTGCAGCATTCGCGCACGGCGGCGCGTTGCAGGGCAAGCTCCAGCCCGCCGAACCAATGTTGCAGCATCCCGGCGGAGACAGGCGCACCATGCAGCGGCGGCATGGCCTCCAGCCACGCGGCGGCGGTGCGGGCATCGGGTGTCATCGTGGCTGCACTCACCTCCTCCCCGCGGCGCAGGGTGCGCAGGTAGTGCATGAGCTGAGCCTGCGCACGCTCCCGCAGCCACGCCATGGCGGGGCTCGCCCCCGCAGGCAGCCCGAAGCGCACCATGTCCAACAGCCCTGCGGCGGGTAGGTAGGCCGTCGCACGTGCCAGCCGCGGCAAGGCCCCCTCCGGGCAGAGCCGCAGACCTCCGCTATCCGTTACGATGAGGTGGAGCTGCACGGGGAAAGTCTGACAGGTCGAACGCAGTCCGGCCTCCGGTTACAAGGTAATCCCCAGCTGTTCAGGCAGTGCCACGCGGGGGCGCTCCGTCAGGATATCGCCGCCGTGGGAACCGACGGCCACGGTGTGCTCGAAATGGGCTGCGGGGGAGCCGTCCGCGGTGACGGCGGTCCACTCGTCCTCCAACACGCGGACGCGGAAGGAACCGAGAGTAATCATGGGCTCGATGGCCAGAATCATGCCGCGCTTGAGGCGGGGAAGATGGTAATTCGGGCGGTAGTTCGGGATTTGCGGCTCCTCGTGCAGGTGGCGACCCACGCCGTGGCCCACGTAATCACGCACGATGCCGAAGCCGAAGGGCCGCACATAATCTTCAATTGCGCCGCAGACATCGAGCAGGGAGTTGCCCTGCTTGGCCTCCGCAATGCCGCGGAAGAGAGCTTCTTCCGTCACCGCCATGAGGCGCAGCACATCCTCGTTGCACTTGCCGACGCCCACCGTCATGGCGTTGTCGCCATACCAGCCGTCGACAATCGCGCCCGTATCGAGGCTCACGATATCGCCCTCGTGCAGCACGCGGGAACCGCCGATGCCGTGCACAATTTCCTCATTGACGGAGATGCACAGCTGCCCGGGGTAGCCCGCATAGCCGAGGAAGGCGTTGCCGCATTTCTCGCGTTTGAAGAGCTCGGCGGCATAATCATCAATCTCCTTTGTCGTCACCCCGGGGCGGATGACATCGAGCATGTCCATCAAAATGCGTGCGGACACCTCGCCCGCCTTGCGGAGCTTGCTGATTTCATTCGGATTGCGGACAGGGATGCGTTCGGCCATGGTACAATAACGGTTGTTCACCGCCGATTATACCACGACACCCCCGTTTGGCAAGCCCCGCCCACGAAAAAACCATCTGACGCAACGCGTCAGATGGTTTTCGTTTTTTCCGCGCGGCAACGCCGCGCCACTCTTCACAAATTGTAATTTGTAATTCTATCAGGCTTCCCTGTCGTTCTCGCCGAGGGCTTCTTCGGCGAGCATCTTGCAGGAGCGGAGGTCGAGCTTGCCGGTGGGCAGCACGGGGATGGATTCCACGGGCACCACGTACTTGGGCGCCCAGAGGGTCGGAATCTCGCGCTCGGCCAGCGCATTGCGGATGGCGGTGAGGATGTTCTTTTCCTCCGACACGCGCTGATGCTGGGGCAGAGCGGAGAGCAGGACGAGCGCCTCGCCCTTCTGCGGGTCGGTCACGCCCGTGACGGCAATCTGCAGCGCACCTTCCTCATCGGAGGTGATGCCGAGAGCCTCTGTAATGGCCTGTTCCACGCCCTCGTGGGGCACCATCTCGCCGCCCACCTTGGAGAAGCGGGAGAGACGACCGCCGAGGTGCAGGAAGCCGTTGAGGTCCAGGCTGCCGATGTCGCCCGTCTTGAACCAGCCGTCCTTGAAGATTTCGGCGTTCATCTCAGGCTTGCCGACGTAGCCGTTGAAGATGTTGGCACCCTTGAACCAAAGCATGCCGCGCTCGGTGAGGGCGAGCTCCTTGGTGTCATCATCGACGTCCGTCACCTTCACGGCGATGCCGGGGAACATGGCGCCGATGCTGCCCTTCACCATGCCGGGGATGTAGAAGGAGGATCCCTCCAGCGGCGCGGCATCGGGCACGTTCACGCCGCAGACGGGAGCGGCTTCGGTAAGGCCGTAGCCTTCCATGAGCTTGACACCCATCTCGCGGAAGCCTTTGTCGAGGTCGTCTTGCAGTTTCTCGGCACCCACGATGAAGTACACCACGCTGTCGTAGTTACCCTCCTTGGCGCGGCGCAGCATGGCGCGGGCGAAGGTGGGGGTGGAGCACACGAGCGTGAGCTGATACTTCTTGATGAGCTCGTTGAGCGTGCGGGCATCCGTGGGGTTGGGGTAGGAGACGATGGGGTAGCCCATGAGCAGGGGCAGCATCATCGTCACCGTGAGACCGAAGCTGTGGAAGATGGGCAGGCTGCCGAGGAAGCGGTGCGGGCGGTCCAGCGTCAGGCGGCTGCAGCACTGGGCGACATTGGCCTTGACCATGCGGTGCGTGAGCACCACGCCCTTGGGCTCGCCGCTGGAGCCGCTGGTGAAGAGCATGATGGCCTCGTCGTTGTTGCGGCGGGCTTCCGTGTCGAAACGCTTGCAGATGAGGGAAGCGGGGGCCAGCTTGGCCATCAGCACATTGGCGATGAGCTTTTTCTTATCGAGATTCTTGAGCAGGTCCTCGACAAAAATCATCTGATTGTCCTCCGGCCACGGGAAGGTGGGCAGCTTTTCCTTGAACTTGCGGGCGGAGACGAAGGTGGTGAGGCCCGCCTGGCGCACGGTACTCTCAAACGCGGCCTTGGAGGTGGCGTAGTTGATGAGCACGGGGGTGACACCCGCCAGCAGGCAGGATACCGTGGCAATGATGCCGCCCGCACCCGGGGGGATGATGACGCCGATGCGCTTGTCGCCGCGGGCTTTGAGCAGCCCCGCCACCGTCATGGACACACCCAGAGCCTTGAAGAAGGGCAGCTTGGCGCCCGTCATGCCGTCGATAATCTCCAGCTTGCCGTTGGTGCGCATGGAGCGGACGATGTCCGTGGTGAGGGAGGTGGCGAGGAAGGGGTTGGCGGAGAAGAGCTCGCTGCCCTTCTGCATCCACGCGGAGAGCAGGCGCTCGCCCGTCTGCGGGCCCGTGTGCAGCTTGGGCAGGATGCACATTTCCTCGCGGCAGCCGGGCTCCACATCGTTGGAGAAGGTGCCGTAGTATTTGTTGTTGTAGAGACCGACGAACACGGGCACGGGGGAGATGTGCAGGCTGCCGACGGTCATCAGGAAGGGGGCGGGGACATCTGCAATGCAGCCGCGGCATTTGGCGGCCATGCCGGGCAGGAAGACGACGCTCTTGCCGGCGTCGAGGTGGTCCTTAATCTGCTCGCGCACGGCGCGGGAGGTGGTGTTGCGGAAGTCGAAGTAGGCAATCTCCACATCCTTCAGTTTCAGATAGGCCATGATTTCCGGTGCGGGCGGGAAGGTGGGGTCGACCAGATAGCAGACCTTGCCGTCCAACAGGTGGTGCAGCGCCTTGCCCGAGGCCACCGTGAGGCGGTTGGGCATGTAGAAACCGGGAGAGATGATGTTTTCCTGCCCCGTCACGTTGATGGGGTGCGGAAGAAGCTGTTGCGGTTTAATCATGGTTGAAACGTGTTGAGATGGGAAAAAAACGGAAAATGGTCGGTTCCCCCTTGCGGGGGAGAAAGCCGCCCGTCACGAGGACGGGCGGCTCATATTCTGCCCGTGGTTCAAGTATAGCAGCTCAAACCGCGGTTTGCGAGTAAAAAACGCGCTGGTTTAGAAGGTGTAGGTCGCCGCGCAACCGCCGACCACGCCGAAGTTGCGGAAGGGCACGTTCGTGCTGTTCTCCGAATAGCGGCGGAACTCAGAGGTCTTGTTGGCGTTGATGGCACCCTTGCCGAGCCAGTCGAAGGTCACGCTGGGGGTGATGATGAAGTTCTTCGTCACGAAATAAGGCGTAGCGAGCTTGATCCACAGGCCCTGCGTGCCGTTGTCGCAAGCGAAGTAGTGGCTGCGGAAGTAGTCCGCCGTGGCCGTCATACCGAACTGAACGACACCGGCGAGCTTGACGTCCTCAGGCGTGCCGACGATGGGAGCCTTGAAGGTGACATCCGGCTCGAACCACCAGCCGCGGATACCCTGGAAGGAGAAGCGCGTGGTGCAACCCACCGTCACCCACTTGGCGGGCGTCCACTCGGGGCGGATGAAGACCTCATTCACGCAGGAGGCACCCTGCTTGCGGTAGTGCTTGGCCATCACGCCCAGAATGCCGCCGTGGATGAAGTCATGACCGAAGGCGATGTTCCACTTCTCCTGCGTGAACTTCACGTCGTTGATGACGGCGAACTCGGGCTCGATGTTGCACTGCTTAATCTTGGCTTGACCCGCCGCCACTTTCTGCTGGTAGGCGGCGTCGATGAAGCCCTGCTTCTGCGCCGGAGTGGCGACAGCCCAAGCGCCGGAACCATAGGCGGCGTCGAAGGCGGCGGGAAGCTGGCCGTTGGCAACACCCATGGCAGCAAACACGTGGGGGCCGAGATTCGGGTTGCCGTACAGCGTGTGGCCGGAGGGCACGTTGCGGTAGGACAGCGTGGTGTCCCAGCTCCATTTGCCCTGCTTGCCGAAGTCGTAGTTGAGCTTCAGCGCGGCGAAGCCGGCGCTGTCGCCCTCCGCAACGGAGTGGGACATCACAAGGCCGCGGCCATTGTAATTGGTCTCGTAGCCGACGTTGAAGGAACCGCTGATGCGCTTGAAGGAAGCATCGGCGGGGCTATCCGTCACAGAGGCGGGAGCATCGGCAAAGGCGGCACTGCACAGCAGCGTGGCAGCCAGTAGCGTGGTATGGAATTTCATGGTTGTATCGTTCCGAGTTAGAATTTAGCTAAAGTTTGAGCGAACTCGAACTTCTGCTGCCGCGAGACTATCCAAAAATTAGAGTGCTGTCAAGCATTTTATTTAGAGTGCCCTCTAAAAAAACAAAAAATCTTTCGTCTCGGGATCAATAGGGATTTGTCACGCAACGTTACGGGAGCGTTGACAGGGCACATCGGCTGTGGTACAAAAGGGGCGTCCCATGAAAGATACGCTCATGCAATTCGTGCGCCTCGGCATCATCATCCTGATGGTGGGCTTTGTGCTGTTCTGGGCGGATAAGACATGGTTTGCGGCCCGTCGCGTGCCGCCCTGCGTGCAGGCTCGGTTGCCCGAGGGGCGCATGTGTTTGGAAACGCTGCGTCGCCAATACCGCGACAACATGGTGTGGGTGGATGCCCGAAGCGCGAGCGATTTTGAACTCAATCATCTCATCTTCAGCGATAACCGCATGTTCCCCATTCGTAAGGGGGAGGATATGGAGCAGCTGACGGATGCGGCGCTGAGCCGCTTGATGGAGGCGCAGGAACGCGGGGAATGCATCGTCGTCTTCTGCAAGGGCGACTGCGGGGCCGCGGAGGAGATTGCCGCGGAATTGCGTACCCTCGGGCTGATTGACGCCCCCATCTACACGTTGGAAGGCGGCTGGGATGCCCTGAAAGCGGCGGGTATGCCCACCTTTTGAGGGAAAGACGATGTTCGGTCAATGAGCAGTTTGTCGAACTGAATGTACGAAGTACGATGTACGATGTACGAAGTTTGAGTTCCGCTCGCTACGCTCGCCGGATGAAGGGAAGAAGGACGCAAAGCGTTCATCAAAGGCTACAAGCCTTTCATCTGCGCTTTGCGTCCTTTGTCCTTTTTTCTTGCGCGGCGTAGCCGCGCCTAAATTTCACTTCGTACATCGTACATCGTACATCGTAAATCGTACATCCCGACAAATCCCTCTTTGCCTCACGTCTCCCCTCTCAGCTTCTTAATCTTATCGCGCAGCACGGCGGCGACTTCGAAATCGAGGTGGGCGGCGGCGGTGCGCATCTCCTTTTCGAGCGCGGCAATGGTATCCTCGAGGTTTTCTTCTTCTTCGCCCGCCATGAGGGGGGAGTCTTCGAGGTCGTCCTGCTCGGCATCGGGGGTGTAGAGTCGTAATGTGCTCTGGTCGCCGCGGGCGACGGTGTGGGGCACGATGCCGTGGGCGGTGTTGTAGGCCTCTTGGATGGCGCGTCGTCTGTCGCTTTCTTCCACCAGGCGGCGGATGGATTCCGTCTTCTCATCGCAGAAGAGCACGCATTCGCCGTGCACATGGCGGGCGGCGCGGCCCGCGGTCTGCACCAGGCTCGTCTCGTTGCGAAGAAAGCCCTCCTTATCCGCATCGAGAATGCAGACAAGGGAGACTTCCGGCAAATCAAGCCCTTCGCGCAGCAGGTTGATGCCCACGAGGATATCCACTTTCCCTGCGCGCAGCTTGCGGAGGATTTCCACGCGCTCGATGGCGTCCACATCGGCATGGATGTACTCCACATTCAGCCCGACGCGGCGTAAGTAGTCGGTCAAATCCTCCGCCGTGCGCTTGGTGAGGGTGGTCACCAGCACGCGCTCGCGCACGGAGATGCGTTGGTGGCAGAGCTCGATGGTTTTGTCGATTTGCCCCTCCAGCGGCAGCAGGGTGATTTTCGGCTCCAGCAGCCCCGTGGGGCGGATGACTTGTTCCACAATGAGCGGCTGCCCCAGCGAGCGCGGGTTGAAGCTCTCCACAGGCGCGTTCGAGGGGTGCGGCGGCACGCGCAGCTCGTTGAGCTTGTGGAAGAAGACACCGTTGAAGCCCTCGGGGGCGTGCGTGATGGCTTGGCTGGCCTTCTCGCTGCGGGCGTGGGTGTTGCCGCGCTTGGCTTTGAGCACGGGGATGTAGCTGCGGTTGCCGGGCACGCAGTTGACGTACTCAAAGGGCCCGGGCGTGGCGCTCAGGTAGACGATTTGGGCTTGCCGCTGCATGAACTCATCGAAGCGCAGCGGGCGGTTGTCCAACGCGGAGGGCAGGCGGAAACCGTGGTCGATGAGCACCTGCTTGCGGGAGCGGTCGCCCTCGTACATGCCGCCGATTTGCGGCACGGTGGCGTGCGATTCATCGATGATGGTGAGGTGATCCGCGGGGAAATAATCTTGGAGGGTGGAGGGGGTGGAGCCCGGCGCACGCCCCGCGAGGTGTCGTGAATAGTTCTCGATGCCCTTGCAGAAGCCGATTTCGTTGATGAGCTCCAAATCGTAGTCCGTGCGCATCTTGAGTCGTTGGGCCTCGATGAGCTTGTTCTGCTTCTCAAACCACGCGAGGCGTTCCGCCAGCTCCGCGCGGATGGATTGGATGGCAGGCAGGCGTTTCTCGGGCGCGGAGACATACTGCTTCACCGGGAAGAAAAGGTAGCTCTGCATCTTCTCGCGCACGCGGCCTGTCTCCGCATCGATGAGGGAGATGGCGTCAATCTCATCCCCGAAGAACTCCACGCGGATGGCCTCGCCGTCGCTCTGCGCGGGGTAGATATCCACCACATCACCGCGCACGCGGAAGCTGCCGCGCTTGAAATCGTAGTCGCTGCGCTCAAAGAGCAGCTCCGCCAGGCACTCTAACATGGCGTCGCGGTCCAGCTCCTGCCCCACGGCAATGCTGAGCGTCAGGTTGCGGTAATCCTCGGGCGCACCCAAGCCGTAGATGCAGGAGACGGAGGCGACGACAATCACGTCCCGCCGCAGCAGGAGCGAGCGCATGGCGTTGAGGCACAGGCGGTCAATCTCCTCGTTGATGGCGCTGTCCTTTTCGATGTAGGTGTCCGTGCTGGCGATATAGGCCTCGGGCTGGTAGTAATCGAAGTAGGACACAAAATACTCCACCGCGTTGTGCGGGAAGAAGTTTTTCAGCTCGGAATACAGCTGCGCGGCCAGCGTCTTGTTGTGGGAGAGCACGAGCACGGGCCTGTCCTGCGCCGCAATGATGTTCGCCATCGTGAAGGTCTTGCCCGAGCCCGTCACGCCCAGCAAACACTGGTGTCGGTTGCCCGCATCGAGGCTCTTCAGCAGCTTTTCAATGGCCTGCTGCTGGTCGCCCGAGGGCTTGTAGTCGGTGACGAGCTGATAAAGAGACATGGGAACGGAGATACTTTAGCGGCTGCCGACTGAAGAGTCAAGGAGGATGAAGATTTGTGATAAGAAATATGGGATTTTTGATTTGTGATTGAGAGGATGCGCACGCCTGACGGCGCGATATAAAGAAACCGGTCTGACGTATGCGTCAGACCGGTTTTTCTATCCTTGCGGCGGTCGCCGCATGAACTTTCCCGAAGGGCCCGCCGAAGCTTTAGCGGCGGCGGGCAAATCAATAATCTTAAATCAAATATTTCTTATCACATATCGACAAATCCTCTCTTTGTCGTGTGGCTTTTTCTCATGGTTCAACGACGGCGTCTAACAGAGCGGGCAACGGCTGCGCCAGCCAACGTTTCACGGCGGCGCACGCCTGCTCCGCGGTGCCGATGCGCTCGGAGGGCAGCCCCGCGCTCTGCGCCAAGGCGGCGAAATCCGGGCGCGAGGATGCCTTGTCCGCCGCCCGAGCGCGGTTGTAGACCAGGATTTTGACGGCCAGATGCTCCTCCTTCAGGCTACGGAGCAGGCCGGAGAGGCGGGAAAGCCCCTCCGCATGGCAGAGGGCAATCACTTGGCGGGAGGGGAAGGCAGCCTTGGCGCCCAAGGCCATGGCCAGCGCACAGGAATCCGCCGCCAGGCGGAAGGAACCGAGCAGACGCCGCGCATCCGCCGTACGCAGATAGCGGGCTGCCCACAACAGCGGCTCACCGGATTCCGCCGTGAAGACGGCGTCGGGCTCGGCGAGGTCGCTGACGAGGCGCATCAGGTATTCCGCACGAAGAGACACATCCCCGCCCTCGGGTGCGCGCACGGGTTGCTCCATCTCGGCCACGCAACGGCGGTGGCGGCAGCGGGCTGCGCAGAGGTGCTCGTCCCCGCGGTCGCGGCGGATGAGGGGGAGCAGGGCACGCGCAACCTCCCGCACATCCCCGTGCACCCCGAGGGCCAGCGGCACGCGGCGGCCGAGGGCGGCGGCATCCGTATCCACCTGCACCACGGCGGTGTGCGCAGGCAGCGAGGCCGCAAACGGAAAATCCGTGCCCCACAGGAGGAGCAGGTCGCAATCCGCCACGGCGACAGGCGCCCCGCCCCAGCCCATGGGGCCCGCCATGCCGACCTCGCAGGGGTTGTCGCCTTCCATCAGGTCCTTGGCCCGCAGCGTGTAGGCGATGGGCGCCTGCACGCGCCGCGCCAGGGCGACGATATCTTGCTTGGCCCCCGCGCAGCCGATGCCGCAGAGAAAGGTGACGCGGGCCGCCTTGTTGATGAGCGCCGCCATGCGCAGCAGAGAATCGCCCGCGGGGCAGGCCGCCGCAGAAGGAGCGGGGAACAAATCGCCCACGAGGGGAGGAGCCGGCAGCTCAGCAGCAAGGGCGGCGGCGGGCAGCTCTGCCACGGCGGGGCCGCGACGGGCGCAGGCGGTGCGCAGGGCGGCGAGCACGGCGGGGACCACCTGCCCCGCGGCATGAACGCGGAAACAGTCCGCCCCCACATGGCGCAGCAGAGCGGCGGCGGGGAACATCTGCCCGCCGTCTTCATCTGCCACGGAACGCTGCACCAACGCCACCACAGGCACCCCGCTGCGGCGGGCCTCACACAGCCCCCGCAGCAGAGACAACACGGCGGCAGCACCACACCCGCAGCAGGCGGCCGCCTTGCCCGTGAGCAAGGCTTCCGCCGCTGCGGCAAAGGCGGCGGTCTCCGCATGGCAGACAAAGAGACAGCGCAGCGCCGGCTCGCGTCGCGCCGCCGCAGGGAGCAGTGTGTGGCGGTCCCCCGCGGGGCAGTAGAGGCGCTGCACCCCGCCCTGCACCAGCAGATGCACCGCCGTGTCGGAAAGCGTCGTGTTCATGCCGCCGTTGTACGGCGGGGGCGCCCCGTTAGCAAGCTAACTCTCCGCCTGTTTCCGTGCGCGGGCGGCGCGGGGCTTCCGTGTCGCTGGTGTCGGGGAGTTGTTTTGCGCAGGGATTGCAGAATTTTCTTCTCCCGAAACAGCAGATGCATCAGGCATTGCAAGCGGTGAGAGCAAACCCTCATCAGCAGCGAGGAGGGAATTGTCCTCCGTCCATTCATCCGCTGCGGTCTGCGCACGCAGTTGCAACAGGCGGGTGAGCTCCAGCTGGCGGGCGCGGATGGCGCGCATGCGGGCGGCGAGCTTGGCCACCTCCGAACGCAGATAATACGCCTTCACGCGGGTTCCCCGCGCGGTGACAAGCCGCACCTGTTTCTCATGCAGCAGGCGGCGGTGCACATAGCGGTAGAGCGTGCTGCGCCCCACACCGAGCATGGCCCGCGCCGTCACGGAATCCACCATGCGCGCAGGGCATTGTTTCACCAGCGGACCGCGGTGTGCGGCCAGCGCCTCCACCTGCGCACGCCGCCAATACAGGCGCGGCGGACCACCCGCCACGGAGACAAGGCGGTAGCCCACCTTGTGGCGGTGCAACACCGCGCGGGCGGAGGAGCGGGAGCTGTGCAGCATCCCGGCCGCCGTCGCGGTATCTATGCCCCAAGAGGGCACCTTGTCGTAGGGTTTGCCGTTGCCGCGATTCATGCCGCGGGCGGGACGCAGCATTTCCTTGGGATACACGACACCGGGGATATCAAAGAGACGGACACCGCCCACACCCACCAGCGTGCGCGGTATATAGTTCGGTTTTACCATGGGCGGGCCTGCCCCTCCCATGGCATCAGTTGTAGTTTGGGCATGTTGGGGTTGCTTTTGTTATAAAAGCGATCCATTCTGTAAAGCACCTTTACAGAAATCAACGGCGTTTAGCAAAGAGCTGTTCACCCCACGTCAGACAAGATATCCGAATGTTGCATTCTGCGCAATCCCCGTCCAAAACAGTTAGAGAACCGCAGATTTCACCGCCCGCGCTGTTTATCCGCCAACATATGAAGATTTGTAGGGATGTACGATTTACGATGTACGATGTACGAAGTCAAATTGAGGC
>CALBJX010000098.1 GCA_937893015.1 uncultured Verrucomicrobiales bacterium
CGTACATCGTACATCGTACTTCGTACATTCAGTTCGACAAACTGCTCATTTATCGAATCCCTCCATGGTCTTTCCATGACTTTTTTTCAAAAATTCTGTTTTTACTCTTGCCACGGGCAGAATTTGCTGGTAGTATCTCGTCCACGCTCCTGTAGCGTTAACCTGTCCGGATCGTCTAGGGGTTAGGACTCAGGATTTTCATTCCTGCAACACGGGTTCGATTCCCGTTCCGGATGCTGAAAGGGCACGTTCTGCTGAACGTGCCCTTTTTGGTTGCACGGGGAGCCCGTTTTTCAAGGATATGGCGCGTATCGGTACAGGGCGATGGGTTGACGGCAAGGAGCTGAAACGGCTCCTTGTGCTCATGCTGCCGCTCTATATCGGCAACATCATGCAGCTGGGCATGGGTGTGACCGATACCATCGCCGCAGGACGCGCGGGAGCAAACGAGCTCGCCGCTGTGGGGCTGGGAACCTCGCTGGTTATCCCCGTGATGGTGGGCTTCGGCACGATTCTCTCCATCGCCACGCCCATGCTCTCCCGCCTGCGCGGGGCGGGCTGCTCGGGCAAGGCGGGGGCCGTGCTCAACAACACGAAAGCTCTCGCCGCGCTGCTCCTGCCCGTGGAATGGCTCATCCTCGGCGTCGGCAGCCTGCTCTTCGGCTATGTAGCGGATGAGCCGGCCATCTCCCGCACGGCGCAGCTCTACACGTGGTTCATGATGGCGGGCATCCCTGCGAACCTGCTCTTCCGCGTGGCGCAGTCGCACTTCGAGGGCTTCGGGCAGACGCGTCCGGGCATGATCTTCTCCATGGCGGGCGTGGTGGTCAACATCCCGCTCAATCTGCTCTTCGTGTTCGGCACGTGCGGTTTTCCCCGCTTGGGCGGCGCAGGTTGCGGGCTGGCGAGCGCCATCATTATCTGGATGATGGCCTTGGGCATGTGCGCCATGCTGCTCACCATCCCCGCCTACCGCCGCACCACACAGCAATGGCTCGCCCTGCGCCTGCCCGACGCGCGGCAGCTCGGCACTATCTTCCGCCTTGGTTTCCCGCTGGGGCTTTCCGCGCTCTGTGAGATGAGCTTCTTCTCCGTCGTCACCTTCATCATTGCGCCGCTCGGCAAGCTGGCCGTCGCCGCACAGCAGGTGTCCATCAACGTCTCGGGTATGATTTTCATGTTGCCGCTCAGCTTCGGTGTGGCGGCCTCTATCCGCGCGGCGTTCCACATCGGTGCCAAAGATAAGCAACGCTTTTTCGCGTTGGTGCGCACAGCTTTCATCGCCATGTTCACGGGCGTGGTCGTCCTCTTCCTTTGCACCATTCTCTTCCGCTCCCACATCGTAGCGTGCTACACAAAGGATGCGGCCATCGCCGCGCTCGCCGCGCACCTGCTCTTCTTCTGTGCCATCTACCAATTCTCCGACGGCGCACAGGCCTTGCTCTCGGGCATTCTCCGCGCGTGTCAGGACACGGCAGCCATCACGTGGATTTGCCTTGGCAGCTACTGGCTGGTCGGGTTCCCGCTCTCCTGCCTGCTCATCCACACCGACTTCATCGTCCCCGCCATGGGGCCTGCAGGAGCCTGGGTGAGCTTCATCGTAGCCCTTACCCTCGCCGCCATGCTCCTTGCCCTGCGTTTCCGCCACACGGCCAAAAAGCTCTTCTGATTCACACGCGGGATTGCCTATCGGCTACCGCGCCTCTGCGGGGGGCCCTTTCGGCAGATGATATTTCCCGGAGACAAATCGTTTTGTGCTTGACACGCGCACCTTTTCCGTGTTTAATTCCCGCACACCATCATGCCGGCTTGGCGGAATGGTAGACGCGCTCGACTCAAAATCGAGTTCCAAAAGAGTATCGGTTCGAGTCCGATAGCCGGTATAACATGAAAGATAAGCCATCGCATCATCACCTATGCGATGGCTTTTTTAAGGTCTATACCAATAAAAAGGGGTCAATACCAATTTTTGTGGTTTGCGAAAAAAGTTCATCTGTGTCCGCATTCC
>CALBJX010000099.1 GCA_937893015.1 uncultured Verrucomicrobiales bacterium
TTTGACTTCGTACATCGTACATCGTAAATCGTACATCCCTACAAATCCCTATTTCTCGAATCGCCCCAAGGAACTTGATGCCTTCTCCCCCACGAGGGCGGAGAGCAGGAGCTCATTCAGGGAGAAGGTTAAAAAGATGAGGAGCGGCCACCATCCGCGGTGAAAAAAGAGTGCGAAGATGGAGGCGTGAAACTCCAGAAAGACAGCGGGAGCCATGACCGCCGAGGTTGCGGCAATATACGCCATGAAGCGCCGTTTCAGAGGAGAGAGGCGCAGGAAAATGAGGATGAGCAGGGCGGCGGCGGGAGCAAGATAGGGCAGGAAGTCTGCTGCTGTGTAGCACGTCAGCAAAACGGCGGCGGGAAGCAGGAGAAGAAGCTCGGCGGGATTGTTGTTGAAGTGGGGTAAATTCCGAAACACGACAATCAGCACCCAGACACAGGCCGCCACGGCACAGGGATATTCCCACGGAACATAGGGTACCTCCTGAACGAGCGAAGCATACGCCCACGACATCGCCGCTGTCAGCACAAAGACATCCGCCCCCGAGCGGAACAGGTATCGGAGCAGAGGTCGTTCGGAGGGGAGAGTTGCGGTCATAGGACTATCTCAGCATATCCCGCCACGTAGGTTGCCGCAAGCATCGTGCTTGTCATGCCTGCGGAAAAATGCTATACAGGGCACATGCACCGCTTGCTTTTTCTCCTTGCCGCGTCCTCCCTTTGCGCCGCCGAAGAAACGACCGATTGGTCCGCCCTGCTGCCCGATGCCTCCGCCGGGGTCACGCTGGATGAAGAGGCCTTTGCGAGCATCCGTGCCGACATGAAGGCGGGCAGACCCACGGCGGAAGCGAATGGTGATACCGCGCTCTGGCGCAGCGCCATGAACGCCGCGAGCACGGAAGCGCGGGATGCCACGCTCCTCTGCCTGCTCCTGCGGCTCAATCCCGAGCTCGCGCCCGAAGCGGCGCTCCCGGAGCTCATTGCGCTGCTGCAGCTCCACACCCGCGCTGTGGCGGGGCAGCCCGACGCCTGTGCCGAGCTGGCGCAAGCTCTTCGTGGCGGGGAATGGCATGCCCTGCGCATGCCCTGTGACCCCGAATCCGCCGAGAAGCTCACCGCGCGAACGGCGTTTTAGCACGGGCAATCAGCTCCCGCAGCGTGCTCAGCCAGACAGCGGCAGCGCGGGAAACGGGGCGCGATTTGAGCCACGCAAGGTGTAGCGAGGCCTTCAAGGGTGGGTCCAGCGGGCGGAACACAAGCCCGCTTTCGCCCGCGGTGTTGATGATGCCGTCCAGCGTGATGGCATAGCCCATGCCTTGCCGCACGAGATGCGAGAGATTGTAGAGCAGGTTGCCGCGCGCCACGATGCGGAGGCGGTTGACATCTTCCCCGAACCACTCGGAGAGCATCGTGTCCACCCGCGACTGGGAGGAGATGAGCAGCGGCTTGTCGCGCAGCTGTTCGGGGCGCACGTCAGGAGACGAAGCCAAAGGTGCATCCGCGGGCATCATGGCGCCCCAGACATCGCGGGTGGGCAGCTCCAGCGAGTGGTAGCGGCTGAGGTCCATGGGGGCGATGAAGAGGGCGAAGTCCAGCACGCCGCGTTCCAGCCGCTCTGTCACATCGTTGCCGTTGCCGCTGTAGAGGCGGAAATGCACGCCGGGGTGGGCGCGTTGTACGCGCTCGGCGGCCTCCGCCAACAGGGCAAATCCGGGGCTCTCCCCGCCGCCGATGGCGATATCGCCCGTGATGACGCCCTCCTGCCCGCGGAACTCGGTTTGCGCCGCATCCGCCAGCGCCACGATTTCCTCTGCGCGGCGGCGGAAATACACGCCGCTTTCCGTGAGCGTGGTGCTGCGGCTGCTGCGGCGGAAAAGTCTCGTTCCCAGCTCCTCCTCCAAATCCATGAGCTGGCGGGAGAGGGTTGGCTGGGTGACATGCAGTGCCGCTGCCGCGCGGCTCACCGAGCCCTCATTCGCCACTGCCAAGAAATATCGCAAGACACGCAGTTCCATGTCAGAGATTTTATATGCCCGAAAAGCATAGTGCAATATAAAACAAAAGTATTTGTCATAAAAGGCGCACTTTCGTATCATAGAGTAAAGGGGAGGTATCGAACAGCCCCCGAACCCCGATCGAACATGAAAAAGACCCTCTTCGCCGCTCTGCTCGCCGCGCTTCTGCTGCCCGCCGCGGCTCAACCCGAACCGACCATCATGAACTGCATTGCCGATGATACTCGCGTTTTTCGCATCAATCCTGCCGTCTCCGCCAAGGACGTGCGCTTTACCAACCGCTTCGGCGTTGAGCTGGCGGGCCACCTCTACCTGCCCGCCGGCTTCGATGAGACGAAGCACTACCCCGCCATTGCCGTCAGCGGCCCCTTCGGTGCAGTGAAGGAACAGTCCTCCGGCCTCTACGCGCAGGAGCTGGCCTCCCGCGGCTTTGTCTGCGTGGCCTTCGACCCCTCCTTCACGGGTGAGAGCGCGGGTACGCCCCGCTACGTCGCCTCCCCCGACATCAACACGGAGGATTTTTCCGCCGCCGTGGATTTCCTCTCCCTGCTGCCCTATGTAAACGCGGATGCCGTCGGTGTCCTGGGCGTCTGCGGGTGGGGCGGCCTCGCGCTGAATGCCGCTGCCAACGACCCTCGCATCAAAGCGACGGTTGCCTCCACTATGTACGACATGCACCGCGTGACCGCCAACGGCTACTTCGACAGCGAGGACAACGCCGATGCCCGCCATGCCCTCCGCACGCAGCTCGCCGCCCAACGCTTGAAGGATGCTGCGCTCGAAGCCCCCGAAACCGCGGGCGGCGTGCCCGACGTCCTGCCCGAGGATGCTCCGCAGTTTCTCAAGGATTACCACGCTTATTATAAGACCCCGCGCGGCTACCATCCCCGCTCGCTGAACTCCAACGGCGGCTGGAACAAGACGAGTGCCCTCTCTTTCCTCAACACGCCGCTGCTGGCCTACGCCGGCGAAATCCGCTCTGCCGTGCTCATCATCCACGGCGAAAAGGCGCACTCCCGTTACTTCGGCGAGACAGCCTTCTCCCTCCTGAATGGCGACAACAAAGAGTTGCTCATCATCCCCGGAGCCAACCACGTGGATTTGTACGACAACAACGAAAAAATTCCCTTTGATAAGCTCGAACAATTCTACGGCGAGAATCTGAAATAATCGCGCTCCGGCGTTTTTCTTCTTGTCTTCAAGTAACTTGAAGCACTAGAATCACCCTATGGAAACCCCTTATCTGAACCGCGTCTCTTCTCCGCAGGACATCAAAACGATGAGCACGGAGGAGCTGAAGTCTCTGGCGGAGGAGATGCGCTACGGCATCATTCACCGCACGAATCTCGTCGGCGGACACTTCGGACCTGATTTGGGCATCGTGGAAGCCACGATTGCCCTGCACGTCGTCTTTGACTCCCCGAAGGACAAGATGATTTTCGATGTCTCGCACCAGTGCTATCCCCACAAGATGCTGACGGGGCGCAAGGACGGCTACCTCGACCCTAAGAACCACCGCATCACGGGCTATACCAGCCCGCAGGAAAGTGAGCACGACCTCTTCACCATTGGTCACACCTCGACCTCCGTCAGCCTCGCCTGCGGCGTGGCGAAGGCTCGTGATTTGAAGGGCGAGGCGTACAACGTTATCGCCATCATCGGTGACGGCTCGCTCTCGGGCGGTGAGGCCTTGGAGGGGCTGAGCGCGGGTGCCGTGCTGGGCGGCAACCTGATTGTGGTGGTCAACGACAACGAGATGTCCATCTCCCCGACCAACGGCGGTCTGTACAAGGGCTTGGCCGAGCTGCGCCGCACAAATGGTGCCGCCGCCAACAACATCTTTACCTTCATGGGTTACGACTACCTGTATGTGGAGGACGGCAACGACATCGACGCGCTGGTGACCGCCTTCCGCAAGGTCAAGGACTCTTCTTCGCCTGTGGTGGTGCATATCCACACCCTGAAGGGCAAGGGCTATGCTCCCGCCGTAGAGAACAAGGAGCCTTACCATTGGATTATGCCCGGTGAAGTGGACAATGGTCTGCAACGCGGGCTGAGCGTGTTCGATCAAATCACGACCCGCTACCTGCTGGAGCAGAAGGCCAAGGGTGAGCCCATCGTGGCCGTCACGCCCGCCACGGCGGGCATCTGCGGCTTCACACCCGAATTCCGCGCAGCGATGGGCGCGCACTACACGGATGTGGACATCTGCGAGCAGCACGCCGTCGGCTACATCTCCGGTCTCGCCACCAACGGAGCCAAGCCCGTGCTGCCCGTGATGAGCTCCTTCCTGCAACGCAGCTACGACCAGCTCTCGCAGGACTTGTCCATCAACAAGGCGCCTGCCACCATTTTGGTGGTCTGGGGCGGCATCTCCGGCTCCGATGTCACGCACCTGACGCTCTTCGATATCCCGCTTGTCGCCAACATCCCGAACATCGTCTACCTCGCCCCGACCACGACGGAGGAATACGAAGCCATGCTGGATTGGTCCGTGCACCAGACGGAGCACCCCGTCGCCATCCGCGTGCCTAACGCCCCGCATTCCTGCGGCGTGAAGGATACGACGGATTACGGCCTGCTCAACACCTACAAGATGACCCGCAAGGGCAGCAAGGTCGCCCTCCTCGGCGCGGGCAATTTCTACTGGCTGGCCGAGCAGGCGGCGGACGCCCTGAAAGCGCGCTTCGGCTTTGAGCCCACCCTCATCAATCCCGTCTACCTCACCGGCACGGATAAGGCCATGCTGGAGAACCTGAAAGCCGACCACGACATCGTCATCACCTTGGAGGACGGCTGCACCGCGGGCGGCTTCGGCGAAACCATCGCGGCCTACTACGGCGGCTCCGACATGAAGGTGCTCGTCTACGGCGCCGACAAGGAATTCACCGACAGCGTGCCCTTGCCCGAGCTCTATCAGCGCTATCACCTCACCCCCGAGCTGATAGCAGACGACATTGCCCCGCTGCTGTAGTAAGCGCTCCGCTCCTCTCCCGATTTCCCTCGGCGTTCGGTAGCCCTTGTGCTCCCGAACGCTGTTTGCTGCAATGGGGCAGACCACCGCTGAACTGACATCGCAGAGGCGCTAAGAGCTCTGCCGGAGCCTTCCTCCCAGCATTCCCTGAGCGCTGCCCAAGGTCCGGTTTTTTGGGCGTATTGTTGATGCCGTCAGTCTGAGAGTAAGCTGTGGAGGTCTGCAAAGAAATTCTCCGCTTCTTCGTCGCTGGCGGGCTCCTTCATGAGCTTTTCGTAGTCCGTGAACTCGTAGAGAGTCTTGGGAATTTCCTCGATGAAGCGTGAGGGGGAGCAGCGCTCGGTGCTGCCATAGCGGGAACGCTTGGCGCAGTAGGTGAGCGTCAGTCGCTCGCGGGCGCGGGTGATGCCCACGTAGAACAGACGGCGTTCCTCGTCCAACGAGCCTTCGTTGACGGAGCGGTTGTGCGGCAGTATGCCGTCCTCCGCGCCCACGATGTAGACATGCGGGAACTCCAAGCCTTTGGCGGCGTGCATGGTGATGAGGCACACGCCGCTCTTCTTTTCGATATCGTCGTCATCGCGGTCGCTGTCCAGCGAGATGGAGGCGAGGAAGTCCGTCAGCGTGTGGCCGGGTAGCCAGTAGCGGCGCAGCTCGCCTTTGATATCGTCAATGGCGGAGAGGCGGCGTTGGCGTTCCTCCTCCGTCTTGCAGGTGCGGGAGATGTAGTCTTCGTAGCCTGTCTCGGTGAGGAAATCATTGAGGATGTCCACGAAGGGGCGTTCGCTCTGCGCGAACTCCGTGCCGTAGCGCGTCACCAGCTCCGTGAAGGCTTGGATGCTGTTCTGCGAGCGTGTGGAGCAGTCGTTGAGGAACTCGAGGTCGAGCAGGGTGGCCCACACGCTCTTTTTCAGGTCGCGGCTGCGGTCGATGGCGAAGGAAGCTGTCGTCTCGCTGATGCCGCGCGGCGGGGTGTTGAGCACGCGCAGCAGGTGTAGGTCGGCATCGGGGTTGTCCATCATCTGCAGGTAGGAGATGAGGTCCTTCACCTCGCGGCGGTCGAAGAAGCTCTTCGTGCCGATCATGCGGTAGGGAATGTGCAGCTCGCGCATGGCCATTTCCAGCTGGCGGCTCTGCGCGTTGGCGCGGAAGAGAATCGCAAAATCCTCCCACGCCATGTTCTTCTGCCGGCGCAGGGTGTCAATCTCGTCCGCGATAAATTCGCTCTCCTCCTCCGAGCCCGGCATGGCCATGAGGCGCACGGGGTATTCGCCCACTTTGTTGGTGCGCAGCGTTTTTTCGCGGCGGCCCGCATTGTTGCGGATGAGGATGTTGGCGCAGTCGAGCACCTGTTTGGTGCAGCGGTAGTTTTCCTCCAGTTTGATGACGGCGGGGTTCGGGAAAAAGCTCTCGAAGTCGAGGATGTTGGAGATTTGGGCACCGCGCCAGCCGTAGATGGATTGGTCGTCATCACCCACCACGCAGACATTGTGCTCCGGCCCCACGAGCTGACGCAGCAGGCTCATCTGGAGCGAGTTGGTGTCCTGGAACTCGTCCACCGTGATGTGCGAGAAACGCTTGTTCCACTTGTCATGCACATCGGGGTAGCAGCGCAGCAGACGCTCCGTGAGGATGAGCAGATCGTCGAAATCAACGGCGTTCTGCGCCTTGAGCTCGCGCTCGTAGGCCCCCGCCACAGCGGCGATGAGCGTGTCCTCAATCTGCTTGTGGGTGAGGCCCATGTTGCGCACGCGGGAGAGCTCGGCCAGCACCTGCTGCGGCTCCAGCTTTTCGCGGCGTGCGCCGTATTCCATGATGAGGCGTTTGAGCAGCCCCGCCTGGTCGCTGCCCGTGTAGATGGAAAAGTTTTCCTTGTAGCCGAGCCGCCCGATGTCCTGCCGCAGGATGCGCACGCAGAGGGAGTGGAAGGTGCAGACTGTCATGGCGCGGGCTGCCTTGCGGTCCACCAGCCCCGCCACGCGCTCGGCCATTTCGTTGGCGGCCTTGTTGGTAAAGGTGAGGGCGAGGATGCCGCGCGGGTTGATGCCCATCTCAATCATGCGGGCGATACGGCAGGTGACGGTGCGCGTCTTGCCTGTGCCGGCACCGGCGAGAATGAGCACGGGCCCGTTCAGCGTGCGGACGGCGTCGCGCTGGGCGGGGTTCAGGGAGTTGATGTCGAATTTCTCGGCCATGTCGGGGAGAGCAGGGTAGCACGACCGCGCCCCGAGCGCAAGCCTGTATTGCCTCGCAGAACGGGTCGCAGGATTTTTCCGTTCTTAGCGCTCTTTTTTCTCGCATCCTCGCGGGAAAGATGATAGATTATCGGTTAATCAGCCATGAGCGGTTACATTTACGACAACATTGACGAATATCTGCAGCTGGGTAAGACCATCCTGAGCCCCACGATGTATCTGGGGGCAGGGCTGCAGCCCTATTGGATGCACGCTGCCGCCTACACACCCGTGGCGGATGATGCGGGCGTGCTCACTGCCGAGGATATGGAGAAACTGGTGGCCTCCTGCGCCTCCCCCGAGCAGCGTGCGCAGCTCGATGCCGCGGGCGCCGTGGATTTCATCGCGGACTCCTCTGCCGGCAAGTACCACGCCTACATCTACAAGCAGGAGGAGGGCTACCTCATCATCACCCTCAGCCTGCATGTGGACCCCTACCTGATGCAGGGCATCGAGTGCAAGTGCTCCGATATCCATCTTCCCTCCGCCTGCGCGCCGTCCTGGCGCCGCAACGGCACGCTCCAGCCCATGTGGGAGGGCGCGCCGACCCTGACGCGCGAAGACTCCAAGTGCTTGGTGGACAGCTTCCTGACCGAGAAAGAATGGGCGCGCCTGAAGGAAGTCGGTGATGTGGACTTCGCCTACCAGAATGAGCACGGGCGTTTCCGTTCCTCCGTCGTTCAGCAGCGTCTCGGCTACGATATCTGCTACCGCATCATCAACAGCAAGATTCTCACGATGGATGACATCAACCTGCCCAAGGAGCATGTCATTCCGCTGACCCGCTTCACCAACGGTCTCATCCTCGTGACGGGGTCCGTGGGCTCCGGTAAATCCACGACGCTCGCCTCCATCATCGACTTTATCAACAGCGACCGCAAGGATCACATCATCACGCTGGAAGACCCCATCGAAACCATCTTCCCCTGCAAGGAGTGCCATGTGAACCAGCGAGAGGTGCACAAGCACACGGAATCCTTCGGCCGCGCCCTCCGCGCCGCCCTCCGTGAAGACCCGGATGTCATCATGGTGGGCGAAATGCGCAACTTGGAGACCATCTCGCTGGCTCTTTCCGCCGCCGAAACGGGTCACTTGGTGCTCGGTACCCTGCACACGGGGTCCGCCGCGCGCACGATTGATCGTATTCTCGATGCCTTCCCCGTGGAGGAACGCGACCACATCCGCGTGATGGTGTCGGAATCCCTGCGCGGCGTGTTCTCCCAGCAGCTGGTGCCCAAGAAGGACGGCAGCGGCCGTGTGATGGCGCTGGAGCTCCTCGTCAACACGGCGGCTATCGCCAACTGTATCCGTGAGGGCAAGACCTTCATGATTCCCGGCCTCATCCAGACGGGCAAGGCGCAGGGCATGCGCCTGATGGACGACTCCCTACAGCAGCTCTACAAGGACGGCATCATCTCCGCCGAGGAATGCAAGATGCGCGCCACCGACGTGGCATCCATGGACAAGTTCCTCGCCGCCAACCCCGAACCCGCCCCCGCGCAATAAACCTATAACGCTACACTCACGACCATGAGCAACAGAATTGACCACTATTTTCAGATTTTGGTGGACCAAGGCGGTTCCGACCTTCACCTGTCGGAAGGCGAACCCCCGAAAATCCGCGTGCACGGTGAGATCGTCGCGGTGGAGGACACCATCCTCTCCCACGAGGACATGGTGGAGCTGATGCAGCCCATCTGCCCCGAGCGCCTGTGGAAGGAATACACCGAGGGCGGTGACGCGGACTTCGCGTATGAGATGGATGAAAAATCCCGCTTCCGCTGCAACTTCATGAAACAGCAGCGCGGCTATTGCTGCGTGTTCCGTCTGATTCCCACCAAAATCCTTACGATGGAACAGCTCAACGTGCCGGAGCAGATTAAGCGCTTCGGTGAGATGAAGTCCGGCCTCGTGCTGGTGACGGGCCCCACGGGCTCGGGTAAATCCACGACGCTGGCCGCCATCATCGACTACATCAACACGAACTTCTCCCGCCACATCATCACGGTGGAGGAACCCATCGAGTTCGTGCACCCCAGCAAGAAGAGCATCATCACCCAGCGCGAGGTGCCCAACAACTGCGCGACCTTCGCCGATGGTCTGCGTGCCTCCCTGCGCGAAGATACCGATATTGTGCTGGTGGGCGAAATGCGCGACTTGGAGACCATCTCCCTCGCGCTGACCGCCGCTGAGACGGGGCTGCTCGTCTTCGGCACGCTGCACACCAACAACGCCCGCAAGACGGTGGATCGTATCATCGACGTGTTCCCCGCCGAGCAGCAGGCGCAGGCGCGCACCATGCTCGCCGGCTCTCTCCGCGGCGTGGTGGCCCAGCTCCTCATGAAGCGCTGCGACAAGCCCGGCCGCGTGGCGGTGAACGAAATCCTCTTCGCCACCCCCGCCGTGGCCGCCATCATCCGCGAAGGCGCCACCCAGAAGCTGGCCGACGTCATCACAGGCGGCAAGGGCATGGGCATGCAGTTCATGGATGACGCCATCTGGGATAAACTCGTGCAGGGGCTCGTCTCCCCAGAGGAAGCCTACATGAAGGCTATCGACAAGAACCGCTTCAAGAACTTCCTGCCCCCCGAGAGTGCAGCGCTCGCTAATGCGGGCGGTGCATGACGGACATACGAAACATGTGCGGCTATGCCGCAGAATAGGGAAAAAGGTCTGGCTTTCGCGTCAGACCTTTTTTTTGTGGGGAAACGAGTACGCACTGGCGGCTTGCAAGAGGAGGGGGAGTATGGTAGGATATCGGCATGAAGTTCGCTCTTCCCCTGCTTGCCGTGTCACTGGTGCTGCTCTGTTCCTGCAAGGAACGGAAGGAGCAGGCAACGCATTGGGATGAAGGGGCGATTCCGATTTCCGCAAAGTGCGCCGAATGCCACCAAAAGGAGTATGCCGCGTGGGTGCGCAGCGACCATGCGTGGGCGGCGCGCCCCGCGGGCATGGTGCCCGATGCGGCGGCTTTTGCGGGGCAGAAGCTGGAGGCGCACGGCATGACGCTCATCCCCGAGCGCAACGCGCAGGGCGGTTTTCAGTTCCGCGAGGAAGCAAGCGGAAAAATCTTCCCCGTGAAGCAGGTCATCGGCCGCAAACCGCTCATCCAGTTCGCCGTGGAGGGCGAACGCGGGGCGTGGCAGGTGCCGAGCTCGGCCTGGGATGTCGAGAAAAAAGAATGGTTTGACGTGTTTCGCGACGATGCCCTGCAACGCGAGAACGGCAACGCCGAGCGCAAGCCCGGCGAGTGGGGCCACTGGACGGGCCGCGGCATGACGTGGAACGCGCAGTGCGCATGGTGCCACATGAGCGGCTATCACAAGAACTACACGCCCGAGACGGATTCGTATGCCTCCACGGCGAAGGAGCCCGGCGTGACCTGCATTGCCTGTCACCGCCTGACGGATACCCCGCAGAAGGACGGCTGCATGGTGGCGAAGGAAGACCGCGTGATGACCCGCAAGCAGCACCACGATGTGTGCGCCTCCTGCCACGCCCGCCGTGAGGAGCTGGATGATAATTTCAAGCCCGGCGATGATTTCGACGGCCATTTCCGTCTGGAGCTGCCGCGCATGCCGGGCATTTTCCTGCCCAACGGCGCACAGCGCGAGGAGGATTATGTGGAAACGGGTTTCCGCATGGCACAGATGGGTGCCACGGGCGTGACCTGCTACGACTGCCATGATGCCCACACGGGCGATGTGCTCGCGCCGATTGACGACAACTCCCTCTGCCTGCGCTGCCACGGCACGCATATGGTCATCAATGGCAAGGAAGCCCCCTACATCTCCCCGAACCGCAACGCGGGCCCCTGCAAGCCAACGAAGGAGGGCGAACACGGCACGGCAACGAGCCCTCACCCCACGGTGCCAGCCATGACGAAGGGCAATCTCTGCGTCAACTGCCACATGCCGGAGAATACCTACATGGGGCGCGACCCGCGCCGCGACCACTCCCTCATGCCGCCGGACCCCGATGTGAGCGAGAGCACGGGCATCCTGCTCACCTGCCTCAGCTGCCACCAAAACGAGGGTGTGGAGTGGTGCCGCAGCCACTGGCGCCGGCACTACCGCGGCAACAACTGGATGGACAAGCACCGCCAACGCATCATCGAAGCGGGCGCAGCCATGCGCGGCGAGGGGCGCGAAGCCGAGCTGCTGGCCGCCTATGCCAAGGAGGCCATCCCCGCGTGGCGCGCCACGATTCTCGGTCTGCTGGTGCAGATGCCGCGCACGGAGGCCGTGCTCGCCTGCGCCCGTCAGGCGGCCAAGGATGAGAGCCCCATGGTGCGCGCCGCCGCCGCCGAGCTGCTGGGGCGGGAGGCCGCCGAGCTGCTGAACGATAAGTGCCGCTCCGTGCGCCATGCCGCGAGCTGGCAGTGTTTCCCCGCCGCCATGCAGCACCCGCAGTGCGGTGCCGAGATGGTGTCCACCGCCCGCTTCCAAGCCGACCAGCCCACGGGCACCATGCAGCTGGCCATGCTGGCCGCCGCCCGCGGCGATGCCAAGATGACGGAGGCTCAGTACCGCCGCGCCATTGAGCTGGATGCCTCCAGCGCCGTGCCGCGCATGGACTACGCCGTGTTCCTCGCGCAGCAGAACCGCCCGATGGAGGCCCTGCAGCAGATGCTGGCCTGCACACAGGCTCACCCCGAGCTGGCCGAGGCGCAGTACCGCCTCGGGCTCATTCTTGCAGAGGTGGGGCAGATGCCCGCCGCCCGCCGCGCGTTCAGCAAAGCCTTGGAGCTGGATGCCACCCACGCCCGCGCTGCCGAAGCACTGAAATTCCTCCCCGCTGCTCCGTAATCGTTCCTATGCTCGAAACTCTTTCCAACTTCAATTTCGATTCCGGAACGGCACTCTGGGCGGTTCTGGGTATCATTGTGATTGCTCTGGCTCTCTTCATGCTGCTCAAGGGCGTCATCAAGCTGCTGGTGCTCGTCGCCTTCCTGACGGCGGCGGTGGGCTGGTGGGTGCTCGTGCAGCGCATGGGCTTCACCTATCTGGAGTTCGTGACCGGCTCCCCGAAGCCGTGGATGGTGCAGGTGGCGGCTTGGGGCGGCTCCGCCTTCATTCTGCTGGTGTACTACCACATCCGCGTGTGGGCCTCCCAGCTCTTTTCCTTCAATCGCCGCGCGGGAGCCGGCACCATCCTCACCACTCTGCTCATGTGCCTGTTGATGCTTTGGGTGGGGCTGGTGGGCGTGTCCTACTACGGCGATGTGTGCCGCATCAGCTACTACCATGAGCTGGCGCTGGCGCAGAAGGCCGGGCAGAAAGAAATGCCCGCCAAACCATGGTTTACCGCCATGAAAGAAGAGCTCAACCGCCAACCCGCCATGGCGTGGGTCATGAAGCTCAACCCCATGGAGAATCCCGCACAGACGAACCTCGCTTGCCTGCTGGCCTACGGCTGCACCTTCGATGAGCCGACCTACACCTTGTTTTACCATCAGAGCCTCGCCAACCGCGGCATCCCCCAGCCCACGCGCTTCCTCGACCTCTTCGGCGACCGGGGACTCCGCACGCTGGTGGAGCAGGGGCGATTTGTCACACTTCTGGAAAACGACCGCCTGACCACCTTTCTCCAATTCCGAAATACCGAGGAGCTTATTCTGAATATTCTATAAGCTTCTCCCGGCAAAAAAGCGATCTGACCGAAAGTCAGATCGCTTTTTCTCGCGGGCTTGCTCGCGCCTCATTGTTGAATCGGCAAAGGGGGAATCATTTCACAAACCCCACTTTGTCCGCTTCCGTAATGGAGCGAATGACACGGCAGGGATTGCCGGCTGCAAGCGTGCGGGGCGGGATATCATGCGTCACGATGCTGCCGCAGCCGATGACGGCACCCTCGCCGATAGTAACCCCTGCCATGATTTTGACATCACCGGCAATCCACGCCTTGTCGCCGATGGTGATGCGCCCGCCGATGAGGGCCCCCGCTGCACGTTCCTCGGGATCTAAGCTGTGGTTGGCGCTGTACATGCCGACGTTCGGGCCGATGAGTACGTTGTTGCCGATGGTGATGCGGGAGCAGTCCAGAAACACTGCGCCGAAATTGATGTAGACATCGTGTCCGATATAAATATTCTTGCCGAACTCGCATGTAAAATTCGGCTCCAAATACACATTGTCTCCCACACTGCCGAAGAGCTCCTTCATGAGACGTTGTCTCTCCTCCGGCTGCTCATCGGTGGTCTTGTTGTACTGCTTGAAGATGGTCTTGGCAGCGACGCGCCGATGGAACAAATCCTCGTCAAAATCATCGTAAATCATGTCGCGCTGCATTTTCTCCCACGCGGTCAGATTGTTGTTGTCGGTACTCATCGTCTTGTTCATAAGCCCTCTGAAAACACCGAGAATACTACCAAAGAGAGGGGGCGTCAGCAAGTGTTTTTTTTGACACGCCCGCGTTACTTCACCAGCTTCTCCACCAATTTGCGGTCGGGGGAAGCCATCGGGGTAAGGGCTAACTCTGCAAGCGGAATGAAGCGTTCTCCTGCACGCGCCGCAGTATCATCGGGCGCTCGGTGCAGGTATCGCGTGACCTTGTAGCGCGTGACGCTGTATTTCTGATTGCAGAGCAAGGGCAGGGCCGCGACCTCTTCCTCACTGCGGCGGGGGAGGCGATACATACCCGCGTGGCGCACATTGTCAGGTTGGAGCTCCATGAGCAACCCCTTTCCCGTCAGACACAAAATGTCGTGGTGCGTCAGCGTGAGCGTCGCTTTCTTGGGGAGCTTGACGGGGAGTTCTGCGGGATGCTCCGCGCGGCACCAATCCCGGATGGGGCAGAGCACGCAGCGCGGCTCCCCCGTGGTGCAGATTGTCTGCCCCAGCTCCATGAGCGCGGAGTTATAGGTGCGTGGGTTCGTAGGGTGGACGAGCGCGGCGGCTTTCGCCCAATGCGCCTTGCGCCCCGCCGGAGAATCGACGGGTGTCCGGTCGTTGTCCAAGCGGGCAAAGACACGGGAGACGTTTGCGTCCACCAGCGGTGCCGGGCGGTTGAAAGCAAAACTCAGCACGGCACCGATAGTGTAATCCCCGATCCCGGGCAGGGAGCGGATGTCCGCTTCCTCGGTCGGGAAGGAGCCGCCGAAACGTTCGCAGATGGCGAGGGCAGCGGATCGCAAAGCTCGCACGCGGCGGTAATAGCCCAATCCCTCCCACGAACGCAGGGCCGTCGTTTCATCTGCGGCCGCCAGTGCTGTGGGGGTGGGGAACTGCTGCATCCACGCCTCATAACGCCCCAGCACGGTGGCGATCGTGGTCTGTTGCAGCATGATTTCGCTCACCAAAATCGCCCACGGATCGGTGGTGCGCCGCCAAGGATAGTCTCGCCCCTCGCATTCAAACCATTGTACCAACGCCTCGGCAAGCGGATGCGTCATGTGACGGGGCTGTGTGATATCAGTGCTCACAGCTGACCGCCCACCATGCGGGTGAGGGCATTGATCAATTCTTCGGAGCCGTAGGCATCCGTCTGCGCGAGGTTGAGCATAGCAAGCATGAAACGGCGGATAGCGGAGCGGACTTCGCCGTTATTCATCTTCGTGCGCAGTTCTGCTTCGTCCTCATTGTCGGGGGCAGGCAGGGCCTCGGCGCGGGTGCGCAGCGTCTGCATTTTTGCGGAAATTTCCTGCACTCTGCTCACGGCGGCATCTGCACTTTCCTTATCTTTTACTGTCTCCAGCGTATCGGTCAATTCATTGAGCAGCGCCACCGTCTCCTGCCCGATATTCAGGTAGTCCCGGGTGGACGCGGACGTTCCCTGCGCCTCTGCCGTCGGCAGAGCGAAGAAAAGAAGAAGCAAAGCGGGGAGCACGAGTCGTTTCATGTGCGGAATAGTCTCTTCCTGAACACATTCTAGCTCTTGCTTTCCTCACTGTCAACGGCAAAAGCGCGAAAAGATGCGGGAATGTACGTGCACGCGGGGACTCCTGCCATTTTTTTCTTACATGCTCAGCGCGAGGACGAAGAGCAGGGCGTGCAGGGAGGTGAGGCCCAGCAGCTTGTTCATGCGCTTGTCTGCCGGGGTGCGGGAGATGGCGAGCAACAGGCAGCCTCCCACGGCGAGAGTGAGGAGCCATGTCGCGTTCCATTCGAAGCCGGGCAGGAAGAAGGCGGTCTGCTTGAGCGTGGCGTAGGGAGCAACAAGGAAGGCCATGGCCAGCCCGCGGGCGCGGCTTTCGCCCAGACGCACGGCGAGGGTTTTCTTGCCGGTGGAGGCATCCTCCTTTCGGTCGCGGATGTTGTTGATTTCCAGCAGCACGCAGAAGAGCAGCCCGCATTGCACGCCGAGGATGACGGCGGCGGCGTACACCTCGAGGTAGGCGGGGTTATACCCGATTTGCATGAACACGGTGCCCATGACGGCCACGAGCCCGAAGAAGAGCAGCACGAAAAGCTCCCCGAAGCCGTGGTAGGAGAGCGGGTAGGGCCCGCCCGTGTAGCAGTATGCAATCGCCATGCAGGGCAGGCCGATGGCGATGACAGGCCAGCCGCGGAACCACAGCAGGGGCAGGGCCGCCGCCGCCGCCGCGCCGAGGAAGAACACGCCGAGCAGCAGGACGGCCTTGGGCGAGAGCGTGCCGCTGCCCGCGAGTCGCTTGGGCCCTTGGCGATTCTCCGTGTCCGCATGGCGCAGGCCGTCGATGGCGTCGTTGAACACGTTGCTGGCGATTTGCAGGCAGACGGCGCTCACCAGTGTGCAGGCGGCGAGGAGCCAATCCACCGAGATGCCGAGGGCAGGGAGGTTGTGTTGGAATTTCCACACGATGAGCACACCCGCCCACACGGGCACGATAGTGGCGGCGAGTGTTTTCGGTCGCGTGGCGGAGAGAATGGCGAGGAACTTACTCATAAAACGATTAGCGGGGATAAAGTCGGCGGCCGCCGTTGGCGGCGCGGTAGGGATGAAAGAGTTTGTCGAGCCCGGCGTTCTTGATGAGCAGGCATTGCTCCATCAGTTCGCCCAGCCGCCCTTTCGGGAAGCCTCGCTGCCAAAACCAGTCGAGGTATTCCGTCGGCAGGTCCATGAGCGGGCAACCCTTCGGCGGATAGGTTGCGGGGCCGTACATGCCGTAGGGCATGTGCATGGCGGCAATCTCCGCGAGCAGCGCACGCAGGTCTTCCGCCGTCGGCATGGGGGCGTCTTCCATATCAGCGCACAACGCTCCACGCAAGCTCTTCGCCGGCGAACATGGGGACGACTGTTTGCCCGAAACTGCGGTAAGCTGCGGGTACCTGCATGGGGGTGTCGCAGAGCGTGACCTGCTTGGCCGCGGGTGTCAGGCCGTAGTGGCGGCAGGCATTGCCGGAGACGAAGCCCTGCAGCTTGTCGAGTGCGCCGTGCTCCGCAAAGAGCTGAGCCAGCGCGGGCAGGGCAACGGGGGCGGTGAACACGCCCGCCGCGCAGCCGCAGCATTCCTTCTTGTGTTGCGGGTGGGGGGCGGAGTCGCTGCCGAAGAAGAGCCGCGGGTGCCCGCCGAGCGCGGCGGAGAGAAGAGCTTCTTTATCCTCGGGGCGCTTGGCGATGGGCTTGCAGAAGAGGTGGGGCTTCAGCGCACCGCCCGCCACATCATTCAGGGTGATGAGCAGGTGTTGCAGCGTGACCGTGGCGCAGATATTCGGAAACTCATCCAGCAGCTGCACGGCGGCGGCGGTGGTGATGTGCTCCATGCAGAGTTTCAGTTTGGGGAATCGGGTGGCCAGCGCACGATAGGTGGCGAGAAACTCCGCCTCGCGGTCCATCACGAAGCCGTGGCTTTCGCCGTGCACGAGCAGGGGGATGCCCATCTCCTCCATGGTGCGCAGGGTGGGTTCGGCCTCGGCGAAGTCGCGCAGACCGCCCTCGCTGTTGGTGGTGATGCCCGCAGGGTAGAGCTTGAAGCCGAAGAAACCGGGCGTGGCCGCGGCAGCAGCCAGCTGCGCCTCGCTCATCGGGGTGAAGAATAGGGTCATGTAGCGCGTGAAGGCCGCGCCGCCCATGGCGCTCTCAATGCGCTCAGCATAGGCCTGCATCATCTCGGGCGTGCTGACGGGCGGCACGAGATTCGGCATGATGACCGCGCCCGCAAAATCTGCGGAGAGCGGTGCCGTCAGGCGCAGCATATCGCCGTCGCGCAGGTGCAGGTGCATATCCAAAGGCGAAGAGAGGGAGATTTGCATGCACCGATTCTACCACGCTGCTTCCGCGCGGGCAAGTGCTTTCACATGCCGAATGAAGTGCCGCATGGTAGCGATAACTATAAATTATCATGTCTGATTCTCCTACCTTGTCTGTTGTCATTC
>CALBJX010000100.1 GCA_937893015.1 uncultured Verrucomicrobiales bacterium
CATCGTACATCGTACTTCGTACATTCAGTTCGACAAACTGCTCATTTGTCGCCTTACAACTCAAAATCTTCGCCGAGGTATTCGTGCTTCACGGTCGGATCGGCGGCAATCTCCTGCGGAGTACCTTCGCGGATAACCTGCCCGGAGGTGAGGATGTACGCGCGGTCCACAAGGCGCAGGGTTTCGCGCACGTTGTGGTCGGTGATGAGGATGGAGAGGCCGTCCGTATCGCGCAAGTCAGCGACAATCTTCTGGATGTCCTTCACGGCGATGGGGTCCACGCCGGCAAAGGGCTCATCCAGCATCAGGAGGCTGGGGTTTGCGGCCAGCGCACGTGCAATAGTGAGGCGGCGTTTTTCACCACCCGAGAGCTGGATGGACTGGCTGTGGCGCAGCTTGGTGATGTTGAAACGCTCCATCAGACTATCTGCAAGTTCCTTCTGCTGTTTGCGCGAGAGATCCTTGCGGGTTTCGAGGATGGCCATCAGGTTGTCGATGACGGAGAGCTTGCGGAAGATGCATTCCTCCTGCGGCAAATAGCCCATACCAAGGCGGGCGCGCAGGTGCATGGGGAGGCCGGAGACATCCTGCCCCGCAAAGTCCACGCGCCCCTCATCGGGGCGCACAAGGCCCGCCACCATGTAGAAGGAGGTGGTCTTGCCCGCTCCGTTGGGGCCCAACAGGCCGACAATCTCGCCTTGGTGCACCGTGAGGTTCACCTGATTGACCACGCGGCGCGTGCCGTATGTCTTGCAAAGCCCTTGGGCGTTCAGCAAAATCTCGCTCATCGTTTCTCTTTCTTCCTCTGTTGTTCAATCTGCTCGCGGATACCGCTCACGGTGGTGCTGTGGTTCGCGCCGCGGATGACGGCGTTATTGTGCGCATCGATGCGGACGGAGGCGTTGCCGCCCGAGGCCGTGTGCGTATTGTGCCCGTCGCTGAGGGTGACGCGGGAGCCCGTCAACATTTTTTCGCCCGTGGCGGCATCGAGGCTCAGGCGGTCGCCCGTGGCATGAATAATGCGGCCGGAGCCGTCCTTGCCCGCAAGGGCCACGTTGCCTTCCGCGCTCGCCGTCCGCAAACCGCCCATCTTGCTGTCCTTGCCGGCGGCGGAACTGTCCATGGTGACGCGGATGGGCCCTGTACACTGCATGGAGCCCTGCGCGGTCTGCACACTGCCGCCCTGCTCCGTCCCCGCCTCGCGGATGCCGGTGTAGGGGAAACGAAGGCCTTTCCGTTTTCCGGGTTCAGCGGGCGTTTCTTCCGCCGTCAGCAGGGCGTAGAAGGGCCCCTTGGTGATGAGGATGCCGGACGCGGCGCGGAACTCGGTTGCGCCCTCCGTCTCCAGCTTGTTCTCCGTGCGCAACAGGCGCAGGGCGTGTGCGCAGCGGGCGGTGATGGTGCCCTGTTTCTCATCCGTGAACGTGGCGGCAATCAGGCCGCCGCGCAGCTCGGCATCGCCGTCTGCGGAGAGGGAGAGGTGCGGGGCGGACGCCTCGTCGGGAGTGGCCTCCAGCTTGTTCCCGTTGAACAGGGCGAGGATGGGGGATGTCGCCGTGCCGAAGAGCTCGACACCGCTGTGGGTGAGATCAAACTCCGCGCGTTCGGCTTGCAGATGTGCGGTTTCCTGATGCGTGCCCGCTGCATAGCGGTGCGCCGTCACGCTGCCGCTTGCCGCGGCTCGGTCAAGGGTGCGGAAGCGGGCGAGCGCGAGATTGAGCTTGCTGTCGCCCACCTGCGGGGCGCTCACGCCCTCGGCGGGCAGCAACGTGGCGGTCAGCTCACCCGTGCAGGAGAAATCGGCTTCCGGGTCGCTCGCCGTGATGCCCTGCGGCAGACAGACCTCCGCATGGTCCCCCTTGGGGGTGATGGTGATGAGCCCGCCCGTGCGGAACTGCCCCGCCAGCGGCGTCTTGCCGTCCTCGGCGGGGCGGCCGTAGGTGCCGCTCAGCGCGCGGCCTTCGATGGTCAACGCGCCGTCGGGGGAAAGCATGATGCGCTGCGCCCCCAGCAGGCTGTATTGCCCGGCATAGGCCAGCTTGCACTCCTCGCCGCTCAGGGAGCAGAGCCCCGTCTCGGCATCGTAGTCCAACACCTCGCTGCTCAGGGAGGCGGCGGGCTGCCCTTCCTGTTCAGCGACCGCCATCTCCACCCCGCCCTCGGCGTGGACAGCGGCGATACCCTTCACGCTGATGTCGGAAAATTGTTGCAGGAAGGAGGCTTCCTCCTTCACCTCATGCTCCCCTTGCAGGCGGATGAGCAGCTGCTTGGCGCAACAGATATCGCCCCCGGGGAGGTGAAGCGTACACGCACCCGTGAGGGCGACGGCGTGCGCCGCCGCGTTGTAGCAGAGGCTACCTCCTTCCACGCACAGCTCGGTGCGCTGCCCTTTCTCGTCCACCCACTCGGCGGCGATGCTCTGCCCCACAAGGGTGATATTGCCGTCCGCATCCGCCAACACGTGCGCCGCACCATCGGCAGCGGGGGTGATGGTCAGGCTGTTCTCCCCGCTCTCGGCGGTGATAGGCATGCCGCCCGCAGGGGAGAAGAGGAGGATGTGGTTGTTCTCCGCATCCGCCACGGCATCAGCGGCGGCGAGACGCAGGGGAGCCATGCCCGCGGGCAGCTCAAACGCGCTCTTGTCCGCGCTCTCCGCCTCGGGTTGGGGCTCCCGAATGGAGCGGGGCTTGGGGGCGTTTTCGGGCAGAGCTTCTTCTATCGTCTGGCGCGCGGCCTGCCGCTTGTCTGCAAGCTCGCTCTCGGGGAGCCGCACAAAGAGACGCCCCGCCGCATGCAGCTTCAGGCGCGGGTCGCTCAGGCGCACATTGCCCACATAGACGATGTTGTGGCTGGCCGTGTCGAAGAGCATCGCGCCGTCCGCCGTGATGACGGTATCCTCGCTTTCCTCTTCCGCCGCGGTGGTGCCCTCCGTTGCTGCGTCCACCCCCTGCTCGGTGAATTCATGCTTCACGCCCCGGGATTCGTGCTGCCATTGGGCGATGACACGCTGCGCCTGTTGCAGAGCATCGTCGCGCCATGCGCCGTCCGTCCATGCGGCATCCGCTGCTGCAGCGGGCAGCAGGAACGCGGCGAACAGGGCGAGGGAACGGGCGGCTTTCATCACTTATCGTCCGGCGTTTCTGCGGAGGGGGAAGCCTTAGGCTTCTTCTTCGTCAAAGCCTTGGTAGAGAAGGTGGTGCGCACAGGCCCCACCAGCACACCGCGATTATTATTGGTATTGTACAGCAGGCGTTCACCGCGTGCGCTGAAACGCGGATCGGTGACGGAAACGATGCCGGAGCTCGTCGCTTTCTTCGTGGTGAAGTCGTAGCGCACATTGCCCGCCTGCACCTCCGTCTTGGTGCCGTCGGAATTGTACAGCGCCGCGCGGATGCCGCGGAGCTCTATGGTGCGGCGGTCAACGATACAGAGCTGTTCCGCCTGCAACAAGGCCGTCACGCGGTGGTTCTCGTAGCGCGGCAGGGAGATATTCTCCACCACGCTGCCCGCGGGCAAAAGCTGCAGGCCGGGGAACTCGCCCGCCCCCACCGCGTCCGCACTGCCCGCGCCGTCCGCTCCCCGCGCCGAGAGAGCGAGGGGCAGCAGGAACAGGAGGGGCAGTGTGCGGAAGCTCATGGCGTCTTAATGCACGGGAATCTCGCGCAGCTGTTCGTAAGCCTTGCGGATGGTGAGCTGGTTGGTGATGATGTTCTCCAAGTCGCTCAGGTAGACTTGGTTGGGGCCGTCGCTGGTGGCGTGATCGGGGTCCTTGTGCACCTCCATGAAGATGCCGTCAATACCCACGGCCATGGCGGCGTTGGCCAGCACGGGGGCCAGCTCGCGATCGCCGCCCGTGGCGCCGCCGAGGCCGCCGGGGCGCTGCACGGAGTGCGTGGCATCGAACACCACGGGGTAGCCGAACTGCTTCATCCAGTACAACCCGCGCATATCCACGATGAGGTTGTTGTAGCCGAAGCTCGTGCCGCGCTCGCAGAGCATGAACTTCTCACAGCCGAAAGCGAGCATCTTCTCACAGATATTCTTGCAGTCCCACGGGGCGAGGAACTGGCCCTTCTTCACATTCACGGGGCGGCCCGTCTTGGCACAGGCTTCCAGCAGGTCGCTCTGGCGGCTCAGGAAGGCGGGAACTTGGAGCAGGTCCACATATTGCGCAGCGTACTCCGCCTGTTCCTCCGTGTGCACGTCCGTCACCACGGGCACCTGCAGCTCCTTGCCGATTTCCGCGAGGATGCGGCAGCCCTCCTCAATGCCCGGCCCGCGGAAGCTCTTCACGCTGGTGCGGTTGGCCTTGTCGTAGGAGGCCTTGAAGATAAACGGCACGCCGAGCTTGGTGCAAATTTCCTTGATGGAACGCGCCATCTCCCACGCGAACTCTTCGTTTTCGAGGGTGCAGGGTCCGAGCAGGAAGAAGGGGTCCTTGCCGCCGATTTCAACATTCTGGATATGGAAAGACATAGTAAGTGATTGGCTTATGGTGACAGTATGCCGCAATGCGCACGGGGAGTCAAGGAGGAAGTACGGCGTCTGAATTCCTTAAGCCGAAAATTCGTCTGAAAACAGAAAAAACGAGCCGACCTTCCCCCCGATTGTTCCGCTGACGAGCCAAAATGAGCTTGTTAAGCCAGGTCAAAAAGCATCTGCCGCACAAAAGAAAAAATGGTCTGACGCATGCGTCAGACCATTTTCTCTGAATCACGCCGTCAGGCGTGTGAAATTCATCATCAGACGGAGGCCTTGATGATGGCGGCAAAAGAGTCGGGCTTGAGGGCCGCGCCACCGACGAGAGCACCATCGATGTCGGGCTGGCTCATGAGTTCCTTGGCGTTGCCGGGCTTCACGGAACCGCCGTACTGCAGGCGCACCTTGTCAGCAGCCTCGGCACCGAAAGCGGTGGCAACGACGCCGCGGATGAAAGCGTGAGCGGACTGCGCATCCTCAGCGGAGGCGGTCACGCCCGTGCCGATGGCCCAGACGGGTTCGTAAGCGATGACCAGACCGGCCACCTGCTCAGCGGTGAGGCCTTCAAGGCCTTCCGTCACCTGAGAGCCGAGCACGGCTTCCAGCTGACCGCCCTGACGCTGCTCCAGCGTCTCGCCGATGCAGTAGATGGGGGTAAGACCGGCGGCAAGAGCCTTCTTGATCTTCTTGTTGATGTAAGCGTTCGTCTCGCCGTGGTACTGGCGGCGCTCGCTGTGGCCGAGCACGACGTAGGTGCAGCCGAGCTCGTTGAGCATCGTGGTGGAAATCTCACCCGTGAAGGCACCATTGTCGCGGTCGCTCACGTCCTGAGCACCGACGCCGATGCACTTGCAGCCGCCGAGAGCTTCCATGACGGCGGGGATAGTCACGAAGGGGGGCACAATCACCTTATCGACGGCAATGTCGCAGGTATTCTCGTTCTTGAAGGCGGCGAGGAAGTCCTTGGCTTCCTTGGGGCCCATGTTCATCTTCCAGTTAGCGGCAATGATGGGGGTACGGGACATAGTGATATGATTGTCTGTTGTTGACGGCACAAGACTAACGCCGAAAGGGTGCGGAGTCAAGCAAAAACATAACCTCCCGCCTTTTCCGCCGCGCCCTGCCGTGCCGTGAAACAACGAGCGGCCTCGAGGGGCACGGCCTGCTTTCCCCTAACTGACACAAACACCCCTTGCTCCGACGGCAACGGCATGTTACCTTGTGTTCACCCCTATGAAACATCATCGACGCCGACTCCACACCCCTACTCCCGAAATGAAACGTGCGCTACGCCTCCACAACTGCGGGTGGTGGCAGCAGCAGGCGGAGGAAGAACGCCGAGCCCATGAGCCGGAACGGCAGGCGGACTTCCGGCAACCATACCGGATTCGCCCCTGCGGCAAATGGGAATGGGAAGTCGGCTACGTCAAGCGCAACCGCAAAAAGCTCATCAGACTATGGGAAGAGCGAGGGCTCAATACGGACGAGATGCTGCGAGCCCATGGGCTCAAGCCCAAGCGATGAGAGACGGCATCGCCGGCCCATAGGACGACGGGACAAAGAGGGATTTGTAGGGATGTACGATTTACGATGTACGATGTACGATGTAC
>CALBJX010000101.1 GCA_937893015.1 uncultured Verrucomicrobiales bacterium
GTACATCGTACATCGTACTTCGTACATTCAGTTCGACAAACTGCTCATTTGTCGCTCTTCACCATCTCGATGCTGCCGCTGCAACCGAACCAGCCGTCGTTGCATTGGGCGGTGAGCCAAACTTCGACAGTGGCATTCCGGGGCACATCGGGGACAGTGAAGGTCACCTCCTTGGTGTTCTTTTTGTCGTCGATACCATCGGCGGTGGCAACCTGCTTACCATTGACGATGAGGCGGTAGTTACGCGTCACCATGCCGCCGTTGTTGCGGGGGACAAGGCGGAAGGTGTACGTTCCCGCGCCCTGCATGCAGGGGGTGACATTCACGTGCCAGTCCTTCTCAAAGCCCAGCGTCTGCTCGCCGCTGTCGTAGTTCATATCCTTGATGGCGATGAACGCGTCGGGGTCCATGTAGCGGGCGTACTTTGCGGCGCCCTTGCCGTATTCCGTCTCGGGGGCCAGGGCGACGCACTTGCGGTATGCCTCGGCGGCTTTCAGGCGGGCCTCCGCGCTCTTCGTGGACTGCCACTGCTCCTTGTAGACATAGCCGAGCCCGGCGAGCCATTGCTGGCGGCTGTAGAGGGGCATGTCCTTACCGCGAGCGATGATGCCGTCGACATAGGCCGCGGCCTTGGCGAAATCGCGATCCGCGCCCTTCTTGGTGCCGTTCTCACCGCCCGCCAGAAGGAGGTTGATTTCCTTGTACATGGCGAGGTGATCCGTGGCGTAGGCGGCGCGGGCACCGCTCGCGTCCATGGGGTCCTGCTTGGTGATGAGCTCTTTGAGCTCGCGGTGCTGCAAGGCATCGTCCTCCGCCAGCAGGGAGAGCGCGGTCTTCGCGGCAGCGGCGGCTTCTGCGCCCTGCGAAGAGCGAGCCTTCTTCACCTGCTCCGTGAAGTGCGGCAGCGCGGCGAGGGAACTCTTCACCGCCGTTTGCAGGGCGGCGGGGTCGCGCACCACGGCAGCGGGGTACTTGGCGACGAAGGTGCCGTCGGGAGCCAGCAACACCGCCAGCGGCAGGCTGAACTGCGCACCGAGCGGCAGCGTCTTTTCGCGCTGCTCGTTAGGCAAGCCCGTCAGGTCATCGAACTGCCCGAAGACCACGGGGAGCCCGCTCTCCTGCACCTGTGCAAACGCCTTCACCACGGCGGCATCGTCGTAAAGCCAGTCGGAGCCGTGCCACAGCACGAGCAGCGGCTTATCCGCCGTCTTCGCCTGTTCCTTGGCGGCGGGGACATCGGGCAGCGGGGCGGCGGCTTGGCTCATCGCAGGCAGAAGCAGGAGCGCGGCGCACGCAAACGGAAACATATTGATTTTCATTGTCAGAAAAAAGGTTAAGTCGTTAAACTGAAATCACTTCACGAACACAACGAAGTGCGAGAGGTGGGCAAACTCGGGTGCGGCGTTCTCGAACTCCACCTTCACCCACTTGCCCTTGGTGCCGCTCGGGAACGGCACCGCCCATTCGGTCGGCATATCCGCCGTCTCCGCCACCTTCATCCACGTCGCGCCGTCCGCACTGGTGTAGACAACGGCTTTCTTCATGCGGCTCAGGTTCTGGGCGGCTCCGCTCTTGCGGATGATGCAGCCCGTCATCGTCGCCGAATTCGCCAGCTCCGCGACGTAGTTCGGCTTGGCATCCTTGCCCGTGTGGCTCGCGCCGCCCGCGAGTGTCAGCACCGCGCGGTGGTCGGCGGGGCTGTCGAAATTGCAGGTGGGCGTCACGCGCAGCATGCCCTTGTCGCCCGCGGGCTTGCCGGGGATGGCGGCGGGGTTCTGCAAGGGTTCGGGCTTGGCACCGCCCATGCCCGCTGCCAGCGCGGCATCCGTCAGGGCTTGGAAGGCGGGGACGGAGCGCGCGGCTTCCGAGGCGGCAATGCCCTTGCCGTAAGCCTCGCGCAGCTTCTTGGTCTTCTCCTCGCTGTCGGTCTTGGCGGAGGCGTTGCCGTCCGTGGCTGCCTTGGCAAAGGCTTCGGAGAACATGTTTTCGTTCCCCTGAGGAATCAGCGTCTTGACCGCCCACTCCAGCAGCTGACCGAAGGTGGTGCCGTCGCCCTCGTTGAGATGGGAGGCCAGAGCCGATGTCAGGAAGGCTTTCTTGGCATCCTCGCTCACCAGACTGTCAAACTGCTTGGCGAGAAGCTCGTCGCACTTGGTCGCCCACGAAGCGGGGGTGCCGGCAATCAGCCGCTGCTCCGCCGCATAGATGGCTTCGCGCTGCTCATCCGTCATGGCATTGATGAGGTCTTCCAAATCCGCCGTTGCGTCCACGGCGGCAAAGCCGTGACCCTTGTATCGCGGCAGCAGGTCCTTGAGCAGATAGCCGTAGCAGCCCTCCGCGCTCAGACCCGCCTCTTTCATCAGGCGGTGCAGCTGCGCGCGGAAGAAGGGGTGCAGCGGCGTATAGCTGAGTGCCTGTTTCCATGCTTCCGTGGCGCCCTTCTTATCCCCCGCTGCTTCGCGAGCGCGGGCGCAGAAGCTCCAATCATATGCCTTGTCGATGGTCTTATCATCCGCAAAGACGGCTTCCATCAGGCGGTAGGAGGTGGGGGCGCTGTGCCCGAAGATGCTGTTGTGCATGCCGCCGTCGGGACCGCCGAAACCGCCCTGCCAGTTGCCGCGCTCCAAGCGGAAGCCGTAGGCGCAATGCCCCGGCTGGCCGCAGGTGTAAGCGGGGATGCCGTGCGCCATGGCGGCGTAGCAACCGAGGTGCGAGAGCGAGCCGCACACGCCGCCGTTCTTATGCGTCGTCTCGGCGCGGGCTTCATCCGCAAAGGGCATGTTGTACTCGCCGCCCTGCACATTGGCACCGAACTTGGAGGGGTCGATGTAGCCCGCCGCCCAGCACGCGCTGCCGTACTTATCCCACGGGATGTTGATGGCCTCGCCCGCATATTTCAGCGAGGAAAGCCCCCACTCCTGACGCGGCTTGCCGACCACGAAGCGCAGCTCCCACGGGCGCAGGTTCTTGTAGTTGGGGTGCAGCTTGCCCTCCTGCTCGCGTTGCAGGAAGAAGTCGTAGCGTTCGTGCGGCACCACCTCGCGCGGGTCGAGCTTGCTCATGCAGGTCTCCGGGTCGCTCTCGCCGCCGCCCCAGACGGAGGCGATGGCCACGGCCAGCCCCTTGCGGGTGACAACGCCCTTGTGCGCCTGCCAGATATCAAAGAGGCAGCGCATGCCCACATCGGTGTGGTGCGGCACCAGCCCGCAGCCCAGATAGAGTTTCACCCATTCGGTATCGCCCATAAACTTGCGGAGGAACTCCGTCTGTGCCGGGCTCTCCGCGGCAAAGCGCGTCAGGGTGTCCGCACCCGTCTCTCGAATGACCTCCAGCATACTCGCCAGGTACATTGCCCGGGGATTATCGGGGGTAATATTCTGCTCCTTCAATGCCTCGATGAGCGTCTTTTCCGCTTTCGAATAATCGCCGGCTACCAACGCATCTGTCAAAAGAGCGGCGTGGGCGGCATACTGTCGCTCGGCCGGCGTTGCAGAGGGCTCGGCACTTGCAGGCAGTGTCGGCAACACGCCCAAGCCCAGCAAACCAATCGTCAAAAATCCTGTTCTTGCAAACATGCTCTCTTCCTACGCTTTCCCATGGCAAAAGTCAAGAAAGAATGTACGATTTACGATGGACTTCGCCGCATTTCCGTGTATGATGGATATACGGCATGACCTTGCGACAATACATCACCGAATACCTCGTGCAGCCCTTCCCTGAGGTGCAGCCGGATTATTGGCTGAAAATCGAGCTATGGAAGGACGGGGAAGCCTATGCGCCGACCATCCATGTGCTCGACCGCTTCCGTCTGTGCCCGAGCGGGCTGACGGAGGGGCACCGCCGCCGAAGGAAAACCTACCGCCTGTGGGTGGAGGATTCGGTCGGTATCTGGCCCGATGGCTGCACCATCCGCGGCGCGGAGGAGGAGCAGGTGGCAGGTATCGTCCTCGATGTCATGCAAAGCCGATTCAACCGCGAGCCTATCCGCGAAAGCACACGCGCCTTGTTACACGGCTATGATGAAGATTTTTCAGCTGATTGAGGCCACGCACCGCACCACGCACCGCGGCAAAATCGAAACCCGCCGCCGCTACCGCGAGCTGAGCGGGCGGGGAACGCTGACGGTCGTGTCGCAGCCGCAGTTTGTCGACCTCACCCCTGCCGATGATGCGCACCCCTACAGCTGCCGCGTGGAGACCATCAGGCACATCCGCCGCAAGCCCTCATTCCCCGCATGAAACACCCCTTTCTCTCCGCTTTTCTTCTGAGTGCCGCGCTTCTCGCCTGCTCCGTTCGGGCGGGGGACACGCCCTGGAAAACCTACGGCGAGGGCGAGGAGCAGCACCGCATCGCCCAGCCCTACATCATCTCCTACCCTGCTGATTTTGAGGTCGACCCGCAGAGTGATTGGGGCGATGTGCCGCGCCCGCGCGACCCGAAGGTCAAAACCTTCGAGCACTTCATGATTCTGCACAACCCCGAGCACACCCTCACCGTGCGAGCCTGTGATTACGACATGATTTGGCTGCAAGCAGAGCCCCGGGGCATCCGCGACCGGATGGCGCAGTTTGATCACATCCACACCATCGATATCAAGGAGGACTACATCCTCGTCTTTGCGGAAAAGACGGCGTGGCATCTGGCCTATGCCGCCTATTTCGCCCCACCGAACAGCAATGGCTGTGTCTACTGGCAGTCGCTCGCCTTCGTCTTCGAGAAAGGGACAAGCTACGCCGACCACAAGGAGGTGGTCGATGAGATGGTGCGCCGCTTCGTGCCCATCTACGCCCGCATCGGCGAGAGGCGGCGAGCCGAGGCTCAACGACAGGAGGAAGCGAACAAAGACGAGCCCGCCGAGCCGCTCTTCTTCACGACCGATGCGGCGTTCTGCCGCTCCCTGCGCGCTTCGCAAGAGGCCTACAAAGCTATACAGGAACATCAGCAGGAGCCCATCCGCATAGGCGAGATTCCCTTGGCTACCTTGGCGGAGATTCCCGCCGACGATGATGTCTCCGCGGCGGACGACGGGACGAAAGAAATCCTCGCTCTGCTGGCCTACGAGAGCGGCAATATCCCCTGCTTGGAATATCTCCTGCGCAAGGGGTTCGCCCTGACCGACCGCGGCGGGCAACGCCTGGCCGAGGAAATCGACGAGCGCGGTCGCCCCGATGTCACCGCCCTCTTCCTGCTGTATGAACCCATGACGGAGGAGGAGCGAGAGCAAGCCCGCACCGCCATCCGTCAGGATGCCGCATACGACTGCGAAGTCGAGCGACTGTATACCCTGTATCGGCGGCTCAACCAAGAAGCGGGCGGGCACGCCCCCGTCACCATCACGCCCGAGGAGCGCAGCCGCCGAACGGAGCCCCGCTTCTTTAACGAGCTTGAACTTCACTATTTTTAACACACCATGAAGCACGGTCTTTTCCCCATGCTCCTCGCCCTGCTCCTCCTGCCCTTTGCTCCCGCGCAGGAGGAGACGGACGATGTTTCATCCCTCACCATCGAGGAGCCCGTCGCGCCCCCCTCGCGACCGCAATGGGGCATCGTCATCGTACCGCCCTACACGCATTTCGCGCCCATGGACGACATCCTCGACCTCCAGATGGCACTCTTCGACACCGAGGACGCGCAGGAAACGGCCGCCATCATCCGAACCTCGTTCATGGAGTACGACCAGCTCTCCCCCGCTGCCGCGCTCATCGGCGCACTGCGCGGCGAGCTCCGCAGTCTGAAGAAGCTGGGAGACCGCGGGCTGTTCCCCACGCCCCGCCCCGTGGAGAGCATCGTGCGCTATCTGGAGACAGGCGACGTCGGCCCCGCCGAAATGAGCGAGCGGGAACGCCATAACATGCGCCGTCTCGGCTTCGGGCCCTTCGAACCCACGCTGAAGGACATGCCGACCTCGCTGGAACAGAAATGGCAGCCTCTGCTCGCCGCCGCACACGATGAAACGCAGCCTCTCCTGTGCCGCATCAAGGGCAAGGCGGAGGGCGAGCACCAAATCTCCAACGACTGCCCGCAGCCCGTCTCTCTCCTTCTCCACGAGTATGCAAGCCGCCGCTACGAGCGTTCATGGGAGCTCGCACCGAGCGTGCATTTTGCCTATTGCCTGAACCTCCGCAACCGCGAAGATGGCACCGCCCTCGCCCTGCGCCTTCCCCCCGCCGAGGGCGATGAACAAAAGCCCCTCGAACGCCGCCTGAACGACATCGGCTGCATCAGCATCCGCCATGAACAATGCGGCGCACTGCACCGCCGCACCATCACCCTCCCCCTCCCTGCGGACAGTGCCGTCATCCTGTCGTGCGCGAAGACAGCCACCACCCCCTGACTCTCTTCCCGCCATGCGCAGCTCCGCCTTCCTCGCCCTGCCGCTTTTCGCACTCTTTTTCCTGTGCCTATCCTCCTGCGCGTGGCGGGAGATTGATGTGTGCGCGGCAATGCGGCAGCTCTTCGACGCGATGTTCAAGGACATGCCGAAGAGCCGCCCGGAAAAGAACGTCGATGATACAAAACTCGTCTGATTCCGCTATGAAACACCCCATTGCCCACCTCCTCTGCCGTCTCCTCGGCACGCTGATCTCGCTCTACATCGTGGTTCTGATGGCGGCTCCGTTTTTCGCCCCCGTGCACAAGGTCGGCATGCCGGAAAAGGAGGCATACCGAACCTATCTCCGCAGCATGCCGAGTTTCCTGACACGCCTGCAGGAGACGGCGGCGGGCATCCGCACGCAGGAGGAGGCCGATGCCGCCGCCTACGCGCTGGCAGTGCTTGCCGAAGAGCAAGCCGAAACCTTCCGCGCCATCGCCATGGAAAGCCTTTGGCCCACGGAAGCAGAGAAGTGCGCGCAGACCTTTCTCCGCACGGAAGCGGAGCTGATGAAAGGCGAGCCCGCCGCCCGTTTCCTGCGAGAGGACAAGCGGCTGCGAGAGTCGGATTTCTATGGTTCCGCCACCCTGCGCTACCTGTGGCAGGCCTACGCCGCCATCGACACGCCGCAGGGCGTTCTCCTGCCTTGGATGCCGAGCACCCGTCTGCGCCTCGCCGCCGACAGGGGCAAGACCGACACGCAACCACTGCGGCTCCCCGCCCTCTTCAAGGCAGCCGATCTCCTCCGCCACCCGTCGGGGCATGAGGACGTGACGCTGCTCGCGCTGGACGCCCTCGCCGCCGCCCGGCTGCGCGGCTCCGACATCGGGGAAGGCATCCCCATCCGCCCCTGTCTCCCCGTGCTGCGCGGGGAACATGAGCTCTTCGGGGATTGCTTCTGTCCCCGCTACTGCTTCGTGAATCCCGACGACACGCCGCAGGATGCCCTGAACGGAGAGCCCGCTGCATGGGCATCAAGCAGTCCCCTGCGCCTTGTCCGCCTCACCAAGGAAGCCGCTCGCGCCCTGCCCGCCTTGCAGGAGGAACGCAGCACCGACTTCGACACGACCTTCATCTACCGCCTTGCCCCGCCCTTCCGCAGCCCCTACCTCGTCATCATCTTCCCCAAGGAAGATGAACACCCGGCAAACTTCATCTTTGCCGAAGAGATCAACGAATTCACGCATTTCCCCGCCGCCGACACCCCTGAATAGCAGTTGCTTCTCTGCTTTTAGCGAGTCTGCGTGGGGTACATGTTCGGACGGCGTAAATCGTACTTTTCTTCCGCCATTGTTTATGCTAGGATGGATTCGATGAACAGCAGAACGATTGTCGTTGCCGAGGATGATGATGCCATCCGCCGCGTGTTGGAGGACACGCTGACGGGGGCGGGCTACCACGTGTTGTCGGCGGCGGACGGGCGGGAGGCGCTGGGGCTGCTGCTGGCGAACCCGGTGGATTTAGCTCTGCTGGATGTCAACATGCCGGAAATCAACGGCTTTAAATTGCTCAAAATCATGCAGAAGGAGTGCCCCGGCACGCCGAGCATCATCCTCACCGCCCACGGCGAGGAGCAGGACCGAGTGAAGGGTCTGGAGCTCGGCGCGGATGACTACGTCGTGAAGCCCTTCAGCATCGCGGAGCTGCTGGCACGCATCGCCGCCGTGCTCCGCCGCTCTCCCGGGCGCCCCATGGCGGTGGCGCAAACCTTTCCCTTCCCCGGCGGCACGTTGGATGGTGACTCCCGCACCGCCGCCGCGGCGGACGGCACGCCCCTACCCCTCACGGAGCGCGAATTCGAACTCTTCCGCTATTTTCTCTCCCACCCCGACCGCGTGTTGCCGCAGGAGGAGCTGCTGCTGCGCGTGTGGGGCACGAATGTACCCGCCGCCCGCACCCGCACGGTGGCCGTCACCCTCACCCGCCTGCGCGAAAAGCTCCCCGCCGCAGCCGCCGCGCGTTTCGAGAATGTGCGCGGGCGCGGCTACCGCTGGAACTCCGACCCCTCCTGAGACATGAACAAAAAACTTCTTCTCGTTCTGGCACTTTTCACGATGCTCACGCTGGGCGGCGCGGCATGGCAGGCGCACGAGTCCGCCTCGCTGGAGGCGCGGCTCACGCAGATTGACAAACAGGCGCAGCTGACGCGCCTCACCGAGCTCTCCCTGCCCCGCGTGCAGGCGGAGATGGACTTTTTATTGATGCAGGAGCGCGCCAAGCTCGGGGATTTCCCCCTTCTCGGCGCGACCTACGAGATGCCCGAGGGAGGCAAGGCGGATTGGAACTGCGGCTTCTTCTTTCTGAGCCCCGCGGGGCTCATGGTGCCGCCCGGGGAGGAAGCCTTCGGGCAGTTGCTCAACAGCGCGACACCCGTCATCGACACCATCCGCCGCAAGGCTTTTAATCCCGCCGCGCCTGTCTACGACATCAGCAAGCCCGAGAAGAACTACGACCCGCGCTCGCAGCTGCCCGTGTTCGGCGTGTACGAGGCCATCGACCCCGATTTTGAGCACCCCATGGAGCTGAAAGGCGCACCCGGTCCCTTCTTCGCCTGGCATTACAAGGACAACCTCGTCTACATGCGCTGCGTGCCCACCACCTACGGCTCCGCGGCGGAAGGCTTTATCATTGACACCCAAAAGCTCGCCGCGCACCTGCTGCCGCTGGTGGAGCCGCGCCTGAAAGCACCCGCCATCACCTTTGCCGCCGACAAAGAACGCGCCAACCTCGCGCCGCTGCCGCTGGTGCTGCGCCCCGGGGATGAGGTGGAGCTGCCCGACACCGCCGCCCGCCGAGAGGCCATCAGCGGCATGGTCATCTCCTCGTGGTTGGTGTCGCTGGGCACCATCGTGATTCTCTTCACCCTGCTGGCCTTCTACGCACGCTTGGAGCGCCGCCGCAGCGATTTCGTCTCCGCCGTCACGCACGAGCTCCGCACCCCGCTCACCAGCTTCCAACTGATGACGGAGATGCTCAAAAACAAGCTGGTCGCCCCCGAGAAGGTGGAGGAATACCACGCCACGCTCTATGATGAGAGCCGCCGCCTGAGCCACCTTGTCGAGAACGTGCTGGCCTTCGCCCGCCTGACGCGCGGCAAGGTGCGCGGCCGCATGGACAACGGCCCCTGCCGCGAGCTGCTGGGGGCGCAGTTCGAAAAAGCCGCCGACCGCCTGCGCGCCGCGGGTTTCCGCGTCACCATCACGCAGGACAAACACACCGACCTCATCGCCCTCAAGACCGACCTCATCTCGCTGGAGCAAATCCTCACCAACCTCGCGGACAACGCCGTCAAGTACGCCAAGACGGCGGACAAGCCCGCCGTCAACCTGAGCGTCGTCCGCAAGCACGACAGCCTCGCCATCCGCTTCTCGGACAACGGACCGGGCCTCGCAACGGATGTGAGCAAGGCCTCGCTCTTCCGCCCCTTCTCCCGCTCTGCGCACTCCGACAAGGGGCGCAAACCCGGCGTGGGGCTGGGCCTCGCCCTCTCCCGCGACATCGCCCGCTCCATCGGCGGCGACCTCGCGCTGGAGAAATCCGATGAACGAGGAACGACCTTTTTGCTGACGCTGCCGCTGTAAAACACGACATTCTCCACACTCATGAAAAAACAGTATTTCTTCGGTGTTTCTCTGTTGCTTGCGCTGTGCGCGGCAGGGCTGAGTTCCTGTGAAACCGCTCAACACCGCATGGAACGAGAAATTGCGGCGGCTCTCCCCGGCGGAGACTTTCGTGCAGCAGCGCGCTATGCCGCCTATGTCAAAGGGCATGGCGAAGAAGCACAAGCACTGCGGAACGCGGCAGCACAGGCGGCATGGATGCGTCTTCATATCGCCCCCGGGACGTACAAGATAAAAGATACCTTCCTGCCGTTGAGCACCGCAGAAAAGCAGGCTGTGCGTCAATTGCTGGCCCAAGTGGAGGAAACGCCCTGCCATGATTTTCCGATGTGGCTGGAGGAGCAATACGCTGCCTATGTCACCGGGCCATGGCCTTCTCCCCCGCTCCTTTGGGCCTCCTTGGAGTTCCTTTCGGCAGACGGCAAAGTGCTGCACAGTTTTTACGGTTACGATGGCGGAATCGGGGATAAAAAGCTTGAAGAAACATACCGCACCGCCCGCTTCAGGCCCGCGTTCATGCTTCCGACGGGTGCTCTCGAACGCTGGAACAAACAGCCTTTTTTACAACGCGGCAAACAGAAGCTCGACTCGCTCTACGAGCAGGAAGTGGCAAGGTGAAAGCTGCCGAGTTGCGCCTGAACACCGCCGGCCCTCATTCCCCCTTTTCCCATACCGGCCATGACCGATAAGAACCAAACGCCCCTCGGATTCCGCATTGTCCGCACCGCGCTGCTCACCCTGTTCTGCATCTTCGCCGCCTTCTTCGCCGCGAGACTCCCAAACGCCGTCCAAGACCTCATGAAAGCGGAGACTTTGCTTTCCGCCGAGAACACGGCGAAGCAGCACCGCATCACCCGCACTGTCGCGGGCGAAACCTTCTGCTTTGTGTTCTGCAAGGATACCGCGTTTTTCCTCTACACCAATGCCGAGGGCGCACAGCATCTCGGCTACTATTGGGAGCAGCTTCCCCTGCTGGAGAATGAGTTCAAGCTGCCCTATGTCCGCGGCAGGTTCGAGGAAATCCCGGCCGATGCCGAGCTGGCGGACTCGCCGTTCCTCCGCGCTGCCGAACAGCAGCTCAACAAGCTGCCGACCTTCCCCCTCTCCCCCATGGACAAGGTCGCCCGCCTGCTGCACCTTGTGGCGGAGGACTAGGGGGGGGGGAGAGACAAATGAGCGGTTT
>CALBJX010000102.1 GCA_937893015.1 uncultured Verrucomicrobiales bacterium
GTACATCGTACATCGTACTTCGTACATTCAGTTCGACAAACTGCTCATTTGTCTCGCTCTTCTGTTCGTCCTTGTCATTCGTTGCAGGACGTTGTATGATGCACCCGTATGGTGTTTCTCTTCACTCCCGTGCAGTCCTTGGTGCCTGATATGCCTTGGCTGCTGCCGCTCTTCTTCGCGGTTTTCGGTGCCTGCATCGGCTCATTCCTGAATGTGGTGATTTATCGTCTGCCGCTGGGGTTGAGCGTCAATGAACCGCGCCGCTCCTTCTGCCCCACCTGCAAGGCTCCGATTCCCTGGTATCTCAACCTCCCCGTCATCAGCTATGTGATGCTGCGCGGGCGCAGCGCCTGTTGCCGCACCCGCATCTCCCCGCGCTACTGGCTGGTGGAAGTTCTCTGCGCTGCGCTCTGGGCGGTCGTGCCCTACGCCTTTGAAGCGGAGACTCTGCCCGTGCTGATTGCGCTTTGCGTGTGGATTTCGCTCATGCTCGCCTCCTTCTGCATGGATTGGGAGCAGATGGCCGTCTTCCCCTCCCTCACCATCGCCGCGACCCTCTGCGGGCTGCTGGTGGCCTATCTGGCGCCGTGGCTCATGGAAGAGGGGGCATTGGAGGCATGGGAGGGCCTGCAGATTTCTCTCATCGGGGCGATCGGCGGTTTTGCGCTTTTCAAGCTCGTGGCCTTCGTCGGCAAGGTGCTTTTCGGACGTCGCAGGGTGAGCTTCGACCGCGAAGTCACCTGGCATGTGGCACAAGCTGCGGACGGCGAGGATATCGAGCTGCGCCTCGGCGACACAGTCCTGCTGTGGAGCGAGCTTTTCACGGAGCCCGATAACTGCCTGACGCTGACGGATGCAACGGAGAGCACACACGTGGCGCCCCCCGCGGAAATGAAACTCACGGCGGAGGCCCTGCTGCTGCCCGACGGCGCACGCGTGCCGCTGGAGGCGGTGGAAGCCCTCTGCGGGCATTGCCGCGGCTACGCATGGACACGCGAGGCCATGGGCAGCGGCGATGCATGGCTCGCCATGGCCATCGGTGCGCTCTGCGGTTGGCAGGGGGTCATTTTTGCGTTGGTGGGCGGCAGCTTCATCGGTCTGGGTATGGCCGCCGTCAACCGCGTGGGTTTCGGCAAGCCCATGCCCTTCGGCCCTGCCCTCATCGCCGCCGCCGCCCTGTGGATTTTCTTCGGTGCGGAGCTTGTGAGCCTCTACAACGGGCTCTGGGGGCTGTAATCACAGCGGCAACCCGCGGAAGAAACGTTTAGCATTCGCCGTGGTAACAGCGGCGATGTGCTCGACTGTCGTACCGCGGAGCTCTGCCATTTTCTCCGCCACAAAGCGGGTGCGGCCGGGGATGTTCACCTTGCCGCGGTGTGGCGCAGGGGAGAGGAAGGGGGCATCCGTCTCCACCATAAAACGATCCTCCGGCACCCATGCAGCCACTGCCTGCACGGCCTCGGTTTTCTTAAAAGTCAGCAAGCCGGTGAAGGAAATCATGCCGTCCAGCTGAGAAAAAATCGCCTCCGCCTGAGCCTGCGAGCCGATGAAACAATGGAACACGGGGCGCACCTTGGGAAAATGGCGGGCAATGGCAAAAGCATCATCAAAACAGGCGGTGCTCACGCCGTCCGCCTTGTCGCGGGTATGCAGAGAAATGTTGAGCCCCAACGACTCTGCCAATGCGAACTGGCGCTCCAGAAACGTGCGCTGTCGAGCGTGATAAGCCTCCTCGCTCCAGCCCTCGGGCGCCTCCCAGAAATAATCGAGTCCCGTCTCGCCGATGGCGACCTGCGGGTGCTCACGGCAGAGACGTTCCAAGGTGACAAAATCCTCCTCCCCCACCGCCGTCACATCCATGGGGTGAATGGCAAGGGCAGAGGAGATGAAATCCGGAAACTGATGCACGAGCTCCAGCTGCGGTTCCCAGTCCTTGGGGTGCGTGCCTTGGGAGATGCAGTGCGGCACCCCCAGCTCCGCGGATTCCGCACGCAGGGCGGCAAGGTCGCCGAACTTCTCCGAAACAAGGTGGCAATGGGTATCAACAATCTGCATGCGCCTGTTCTACCGCATATGACACAGACTGTCAAGCACGTGTATATCCCGCTAGCTCGCACCGCGACGCCTATGTGACAGGATAAAGACTTGCAATCTGCGGGGCAATCTGCTAGCCTCTGCTGCGTATGAAAAAATCCCTCACATTGCTCGGAATCGGGGCCGGTTTGCTCGTAGGCCTCACCTCTTGCCAGAGCTCCTCTTCCGCGACCGGCGGCTACGAAGAAGCCGTGCCCATGAGTGAACTTGCCATCGCCGACGGCGAACTGCCCCCGTGGGTGCTGGAAAGCTCTGACACGGAGCAAATTGCCGCGGGCGACACCACCCCCACCGTGCGCAACAACTACGCTATCCCCGAGCCGGACGAGGGCGTTGCCTCCCAAAAGCAGCCCGACCATATTGCCGTAGCACCTGCGGATGACACCGTGCTGGAACAGGATTTCACGGAGCCCTCCTCCCCCGTCATCACCCACACGCCCGTAACCCCCACGCCGAAGCCCGTGGCGAACACCTCCGCCAAGCCTAAGACGAGCGTCGCAGCCAACACCAAGAAGACGGCCAAGAAGCCTGTCAAGGTGCAGGAACCCACGCTCGTGGTGTACAAGGTGCGCCCCGGCGACAACCTGTCCGACATTGCCAAACGCAGCGGCACCACCGTGGCGCAGATTCGCAAGGACTCCAACATCAAGGGAGACCTCATCCGCCCCGGTCAGACAATCAAGGTGCGCTACACACCCAAGGGCTATGTGGCCCCCAAGGGCGGCAACGGCGGCAACTCTAAGCCCACGGCCGCGACCAAGGGAAGTGCCTACGTCGTGAAGGCGGGCGACACCATCTCCGGCATTGCTAAAAAGAACGGCGTCACCCCCGCCGCCCTGTTGGCCGCCAACGGCATGAAACCCGCGGACGCCGCCAAACTCCGCGCGGGCCGTAAGCTCACCATCCCCGGCAAGGCCGCGGCGCCCGCCAAGCCCGCCGCTAAGACCTCTGCCAAGACGAGCAAGAAGAGCACGACCAAAAAATCCGCCAAGAAGAAGAAGTAAGAAGCCGTGCGCTTCCTGCGACTCATCCCCGTGCGGTCGGTGCGCCTCCGGCACCGCCGCGCGGGATTTCCGCACCATGAGCCATGTATCGCCGTTCCCTATCCCCCCTGTTCCTTGCCGCGCTGAGCATCACCGCGCTCACGAGCTGCCACATCAGCAACCGCGGCGTGGATTTCTCCCCCGTGACAGATCGCTTTGAACCCGCCGTGGATGACGAGGTGATTTTGGAAGGCGACACGACGAGCATCGCCACCCCCATCGCCACACCGCCCGACATCGCTCTTGCCGGCACGCCCGCACCTGCTCCTGCGCCGACTGTTGCTGCGGCAAACACCCCCGCACCGCCCGCCGCGCCGCCGGCACCTGTCGCGGCCGGCGGCAGCTATGTCGTGAAAGCGGGCGACACCCTCAGCGGCATCGCACGTCGCAGCCACTGCACGGTGGCAGGGATTTGTGCTGCCAACGGCATTCAGCCCACCACCCCGCTGAAGGTCGGTCAAAAGCTCCGCCTCCCCGCCGCGGGAAGCCCTGCCGCCACGTCCGCGCCCCAACCGGCCGCCGCGAAACCCGCGGCCAAATCCAACGGCAAGGTGCGTACCCATACCATTCAGTCCGGCGAAACGCTCTACGCCATCGCCCGCAAATACGGCGTCAGCCCCGCTGCCCTCATGCAGGCCAACAAGCTCACCCCGCAAACAGCCGGCAAGCTCCGCATCGGCACCCCCCTCACCATCCCTGCCAAGTAAATGAAACGCGCCCTCATTCTCTCCGCCGCCGCGCTGTTGCTGGCCGCCTGCCAGAGTGCCCCCAAACATTTCCGCCCCAAGACCGCGCCGCAGCCCGTGCCGCAGCCGCAGCCGCAGTACATTCCCGCCCCCATCACCAACCCGCTGACGATTCAGGGCAAGGAGCTCCCCGGCTATGTGAATCCCTATCCGCAGGGCACATACGAGCACTTCGTGGCGCAACCCGCCTACCCCAAGACCTACGATGTATGGTGTAACGACGCCCTGCTCGCGCAGCTGACGGCGGCCAATTCCAAAATCATCGTCTGTCTGCCGCAGCAGCGTTGCCGCGTGTATGTGAACGGCAAGGTTGCCTACGACTGGCCCGTCTCCACGGGAACGAACGGGCACGAAACCCCCACGGGCGTCTTCCGCGTCATCCAAAAGGAACCCGACCACAAATCTAATCGTTACGGGAAATACGTCAGCAACGGCAAGACACTCAACGGCAACGCCGACATCAACAACGGGGACCAGCCCGCAGGCTCCGAATTCATTGCCGCCTCCATGCCCTATTGGAACCGCCTCACATGGGATGGCGTGGGTATCCATGCCGGCAAGGTCGTCCCCGGCAAACGCCTGTCGCACGGCTGCATCCGCACCCCCAACCACGTCGCCAAGAAGTTCTATGACCACAGCGTCATGAACATGCCGGCCTACATCACCCGGGCCGTGGAGGACTACACGCGCGGCGGCGCCGTGAAGCCCATCGACGTCAAATACCGCCCCATCTCCGGCAACGACTACACCGACATGGCCCCCGCCAAACCCGCGCAGCCTGCCGCGCCTACCCCCGCGCCGCAGCAGCACTGACACGCGTTCCCCCCACTACCCTGCCATGCGCCTGCGCCCCGCCAATCGTGCGCTTTATATCGCCGCCACGCTGCTGATCCTCCTTGCGGCGGCGTACTCGCTGGTCGTGCATCTTGCATGGTACCAACAGCTGGCTGCCGCACTGGCCGTGCTCATCGCTCTGCCGTGGGGCGGGCACTACGCCCTGCTCCGCTATGAGCTGGATGAGCGGGGAATCACCCGCAAAAGCCTCTTCGGCTGCAAACACATCCCTTGGGGCGAAGGCACCGCCCTTTCTCTGCACGAGGAGCACACACAGGAAACATCCCGCCTCACCCTCCGCATCACCCGCGGAGAGGACACAGTGGAACTTTCCAGCGATATTCTCCCCCTTGACACGCTGGAGGAACTGGTCGACGACCTCCGCAAGCGCGGTGCGCTGTAACACGCCGAGCACCGCCGTCTTGTTTGGGGCAGACTTCCATCAGGCGCAAATAATAAAGGTTCTTTACCGGGGAAGAGCGGCACTTGTATACCACCGACCCGCAAAGCGCAAAAAGCGCCCCACAAACGTGGGACGCTTCTTTCAAAACAACCAAAGAAAGGTTTCAGTCGTTCGCGGAGGAAGCAACTCAGGCCTTGGCGGCGCGAGCCTTCTTAATCATCGAAGCCACGGTCTCGGAGGGCTGAGCACCATTGGCAATCCACTTCTCGGCCTTCTCGAGGTCAAGCGTGTAGTTCTCACCCTCGGCCATGGGGTTGTAGGTGCCGATCTGCTCGATGAAATCGCCGTCGCGGCGATCACGGCTGTCAACGACAACAATCTTGTAGAAAGGACGATCCTTGGAACCCTGGCGATTGAGACGAATAGCGACCATATCGGTAAAATGTATGTGTTTATTGGTTGTTTGACCCGCTGTTCAGGCACACAGAAACGCAGCCATCTACAGGAGGCGGGAGCACAGAGTACCATGAGGCGGGTGCACTGTCAAGCATAAAGGCAAAAAAAGTTGCCCGTAGGAGTTGAAATGTGCGCCGACAGGGCAGCCGCATGTCAGTTTTCCGTTTATCGCCCCCCGCCATTTGCTCTTGCCTGTTTCATGCATTCTGCTATCATGGGCGCATGGCACGTATCTTGGTAGCACTCAGCGGCGGCGTGGACAGCGCGGCGGCGGCAGCCCTGCTCACGGAGCAGGGGCATGAGGTCGTCGCGGCTTATATGAAGAACTGGGTGAACGAAGAGAACATCCCCGGCGAGTGCCCGTGGGAGCGCGATATCGAGGACGCGCTCGGCGTGTGCCGCAAGCTGGGTATCGAGTTCCGCGTAGTGGATTTGATTGAGCAGTACCGCTCCCGTGTCGTGAACTACCTCATCGAGGGCTACCGCAACGGCTCCACTCCGAATCCCGATGTGCTCTGCAACCGCGAGATGAAGTTCGGCGTGCTGCTGGATTACGCCTTGGAGCAGGGCTTTGAAGGCGTGGCGACAGGGCACTATGCCAAGCGGCTGGACATCGCGGGAGACGGCAGCTACATTCTGCGCGGCGCGGATGTCAACAAGGACCAGTCCTACTTCCTCGCCCTCATGCGCCCCGAGCAGGTGGCAAAGGCCGTCTTCCCCGTGGGCGACATCACCAAGCCGCAGGTGCGCGAGATTGCGCGGCGCTTCGGTCTGCCGAATGCGGAGAAAAAGGATTCGCAGGGCATCTGTTTCATCGGCCAGGTGAAGATGAGCGACTTTTTGCGCCACTACCTACCCGACAATCCCGGCGACATCGTGGGGTTGGACGGCAAAGTGTTGGGCCGCCACGACGGCCTGCACCTCTTCACCATGGGGCAGCGGCACGGGCACCATGTAGCCTCCCCGCGCGAGGGAGTGGCCTATGTCGTGGTCGGCAAGGATTTGGAGCACAACCGCCTCATCCTCGGTTACGAAGGGCAGGAAACGCCGGGGCTCTACGCCCGCAGCGCAGTGGTCGGCTCCGTCACGAACACGCTGCATCCTTTGCCCGAGCGAGTGATGGCGCAGCCGCGCTATCGTGCCGCCGCCGTGCATGCCACCTGCACCCCGCTGGGGGGACACCGCGTGCGGCTGGATTTCGATGAACCTGTGCGTGCGCTGGCCTTGGGGCAGGTGTGCGCCTTCTACGCCCCCGATGAGCAGCGCGGCGAGCGTCTGCTGGGCGGCGGATTTTTTGAGCGCATCGGAGGTGACAAATAGGGATTTGTCGATTTGTGATAAAAAATATGTGATTTGAAATTTTTGATTGGGAAAGAGAGTGCGGCTTTCGCCGCAAGGATAGAAAAAACCTGTCTGACGCTTGCGTCAGACAGGTTTCTTTATATCGCGCCGATAGGCGCGCGAATTCTCTCAATCACAAATCCAAAATCACATATTTCTTATCACAAATCCTCATTTGTCGTATTCATCGTTTCCGTCGGTAGGGTCCATCTCCCACAGAGAGCACTTCCACACGCACGCGTTCTAAGCCTTTGCGGCGGAAATCCAGTTTTTCCGCGACGGCGGTGCTCACGTCGATGAGGCGACCGGGAATGTATGGGCCTCGGTCGCGAACGTCCGCCACACAGCTCTTGCCGTTGGCGAGATTGGTAATGCGCACACGGCAGGGCAGCGGCAGGGTGCGGTGCGCCGCGTAGAGCTGCGAGCGATGCAGGCGCTGACCGATAGCACCGCGTGCGCCGCCCGCTTCGTAGTGCGAAGCGATGCCGTCCTCCCGATAGTGCAGAGCCGCCTCGATGCCCATGGGCACATAGTGTGTGCCGCGCACGGTATAGGGGCTCATCTTGTAGCCCTTATAAACGGGGAAACGCTGCTGACAGGAGGGGAAAAACAGGAGCGGGAGAGAGATGAGAGCAAGCGGCAGGAAGCGGGAGAAAGAGGTCATGCGGAGTTATTGTAGCGAACGGGAGGCGGAGGAGCAAGGGAATTTGTGATAGGGGAGAGAGGTAATTGTGGACTTTCCGGCGGTGCAGCTACTCCTTTTTGAATGCGCCCGAGCACCGGCTTCCCCGTCATCATCCCGTCCGCCCTGCAAATGCGGGTTGACTTCGCGCGCGAAGGTGGTAGGATAGGGAAAACCGCTTTTTATCTATGTCCACCATCCGCCCCTTTGCCGCGCTGCGCCCGCCCAAGGCCTATGCCGAGCAGGTCTCCTGCCTGCCCTACGATGTCATGAACCACGAGGAAGCCTGCGCCATGGCGGCGGGCAACGCCTCCAGCTATCTCCACATCTGCCGCGCGGATATCGACACGAGCGAGGCCGCCATCCACGATGACGTGACCTACGCCAAGAGCCGCGAGAACCTCGAAAACTTCCTGAAGCAGGGCTTTTTGATGCGCGAGGAAAAAGCGTGCTATTACATCTACCGCCAAATCATGTGGGGCCGCGTGCAGACCGGCATCGTGGGCTGCGCCAGCGTGGATGAATATGCCGACGGCACCATCAAGAAGCACGAGCTGACCCGCAAGGAGAAGGAGCTCGACCGCATCAACCACTTCGACACCTGCTCCGTGCAGACGGAGCCCGTGTTCCTCGCCTACCGCAAGCACGAGGGCATCTCCGCCGCCATCCGCGAGTGGATTAAGTTCCACAAGCCCGAGTACGACTTCACCTCCGATGACGGCGTGACCCACATCCTCTGGCCCGTGGATGATGACGCCGTCATCGAAACCATCCGCAAGGGCTTTGAGGAAGTGCCCGCGCTCTACATCGCCGACGGCCACCACCGCACCGCCAGCAGTGCCGCCGTCTCCGCCAAGCGCCGCGCCGAGCACCCCGACTACACGGGCGAGGAGGAGTTCAACTACCTCATGGCCGTGACCTTCTGCGATGAAGACCTCTTCATCATGGACTACAACCGCGTGGTGGGCGACCTGAACGGCCACACGCCCGAATCCTTCATAGCCGCCATCGCGGACAAGTTCACCGTAACGCCCGCGAAGACGGGGGCACCCCACCACCCCCGCGCCAAGCACGAGTACGGCATGTACCTCGGCGGCGCGTGGTACATCCTCACCGCAAAGGAAGGTTCTTTCAATGCCTCCCACCCCATCGAGAGCCTTGACTGCGCCATCCTCCAGAGCAACCTGCTCGCCCCCGTGCTCGGCATCGACGACCCGCGCACCAGCCCCCGTATCGACTTCGTGGGCGGTATCCGCGGGCTGGAAGAGCTGGAACGCCGCACGGGCGAGGGCGTGGCCTTCGCGCTCTACCCCGTCACCATGGCGGACCTCTTCAACGTGGCCGACAGCGGTGAAATCATGCCGCCCAAGTCCACCTGGTTCGAGCCCAAGCTCCGCAGCGGTCTCTTCGCCCACGAAATCGAACGCTAAATCACAAATTTCAAATCACAAATTACAAATCACATATTTCCATGAAGATTCTTATTCCCACCAAGCTGGATAAAGCCGCCGCCGCCACCCTGACCGCTGCGGGCTATGATGTCGTGCAGAACGATTCCGACCCCATCGAGGCGCAGGTCGCCGCCAACCCCGATGCCGCGGGGCTCATCGTGCGTTCCGAGAAGGTGCCCGCCGCTATCATTGATGCCCTGCCCTCCCTCAAGTGCGTGATTCGCGCGGGTGCCGGCTACGATAACATCGACTTCGTGTACGCCCGCACCAAGGGCATCGACGTGATGAACACCCCCGGTGCCAACTCCAACGCCGTGGCGGAGGAAGTGATTGCCATGGTGCTCGCCGCCTTCCGCCACCTCGTGCCCGCAGATGTCACCACGCGCGCCGGTGAGTGGAACAAGAAGAAGTACATGGGCCGCGAACTCACGGGCAAGACGGTCGGCATCCTCGGCCTCGGCAACATCGGCCGCCTGCTGGTGAAGCGTCTGCAGGGCTTCGAGTGCAAGGTGCTCGGCTACGACCACTTCCTCTCCAAGCAGCGCGCTCTCAACATCGGCGCCACCCCCACCGAGCTGGACGAAATCTTCTCCACGGCGGACATCATCTCCATCCACGTGCCCGGCGGTCCCGCCACCAAGAACATGATTAACGCCGAGCTCATCGGCAAGATGAAGGACGGCGCCATGCTTGTCAACTGCGCCCGCTACGGCGTGGTGGATGAGGACGCCATCCGTGCCGCCCGCGCCGAAGGCAAAAATATTATCTATTGCACCGATGTGCACCCCAAGGACACCGCCGCGCAGCAGCCCAGCGCCGATGTGGCGGATGTGATGCTGCCCCACCTCGGTGCCAACACCAAGGAGGCCAACAAGAAGGCCGCCCTCCAAGCCGCGCAGCAGATGGTGGATTACTTCACCAGCGGCGACACCACCGCCGTCATCAACGCCGAGAAGCCCACGAACCTCAACCCCGCCCACCTGCACCTCGCGGAGCAGCTCGGCAAGCTCGCCTACCTTGCGGGCGGTTCCCTGCCCATCCGCCGCGTGGAATGCACCTACTACAACAACCTGCGCAGCTTCCGCAAGTGGTTCACGCCGTGGATTCTGCAGGGTGCCGTTCCCGGTGCGGAGCATGGTCTCATGCCCGCCGCGGCAGAGGCTTCCTTCCGCGAGCACGGCATCGTCTTCAAGGCCCGCGAGCCCAAGGACGACAAGCCCTATGATGACGCGCTGACGCTGGAACTCTTCCTCGAAGAGAACGGCGAGCAGAAGTCCGTGAGCGTGCGCGGCACCCTCATCGACGGCAAGCCCGTGGTCTCCCGCATTGCGAACTTCGACCACCTCTACGCCGAGCTGGGCGGCGACTCTCTTGTGCTCCGCTACAAGGATGCCCCCGGTGTCATCGCCATCATCGGCCAGGTGCTTGCGCAGGCCGGCATCAACATCGACAACATCATCGCCCCCCGCGACCCGATGAGCGGTGATGCCCTCGCCATCCTCAAGACGAACAAGCCCGTCAGCCCCGCCCAGGTGGAGACCATCTCCGCCGCCATCGGCGCCACGCTCGCCTTCGCCGTGAGCCTGTAAGGGATTTATAATTTATAAAGTTGATTCTTGCGCTGCTTACGCAGCGAGATAAAGAAAACGGTCTGACCTACCGGTCAGACCGTTTTTAGTATCCCTGCGGCGATAGCCGCACGAACTTTTACTTTATAAATTATAAATCTTAAATTACAGTTGGTGGCGGAAGTTGTCGCTCACCTTCAACGACTTGATGAAGGCGACCAGCAGGTCGATGATGGATTGCACATCGCCCATGTCGGCGGTCTCCACAGGGCTGTGCATGTAGCGCAGGGGGAGGGAAAGGCAGGCAGCGGGGACACCGCCGCGGGTGCGGTACACGAAGTCGGTGTTGGTTCCGGTGAAGCGGCCCGTGCCTTCGCGCTGCATAGGGATGTTCGCCTCATCCACCACGCGCTCGATGCGGGCGTTCACATTGGGGTGGCAGGTGGGGCCGTAGCTGAGCACGCCGCCCTTGCCGAGCTTCACGTCGCCGTAGCGGCCCTTGTCCAGCCCGGGGGAATCCGTGGCGTGGGTCACATCGATGCAGACAGCGGCATCGGGCTTCTGCGCATAGGCCACCATCGTGGCGCCGATGCAGCCGATTTCTTCCTGCACGGAGTTGACGAAGAGAATGTTCCACTCGGGCTTGATGCCCTGCTCTTTCAGCGCGCGGGCGGTTTCGGCGGTGATGTAGCCGCAGAGGCGGTCATCCAGTGCGCGGCAGACGAGGCGCTTGCCGTCGTTGAGCATCAGCGGGCCGTCGCAGTACACGCCCGTGGTGCCGATGCGGATGCCGAGGGCTTCCACCTCCTCGCGGGAGTCGCAGCCGAAGTCCACATAAAGGTCCCATGTTTTGGGAGCCTTGTCGCCGTCATCGCGGATGTGGATGGCGGTGTTGCCCGTGATGCCGATGACCTCGCCGTCCGTTCCGATGAAGCGGATGCGGCGACCGCGGGCAATGGCCACGTCCGTGCCGCCGAGGCGGTCCACGCGCACAAAGCCGTTGTCATCGATGTAGCGCACAGTGAAGCCGATTTCATCCGCGTGCGCATCGAGCATGAGGGTGGGGGCGTTCTTCTTTTTGCTCTTCAGGATAGCCCAGGCGCTGCCGTAGGCGTCGCACTGCTGCTCATCGGTGTAGGGCGCAATGTATTTGGCCCAGATGCGCTGACCCTCCATCTCCATGCCCGTGGGCGCGGCGTTGTCGAGGTATTCCTCCAGAAATTCCGTTGATTGTTTGTCCATGGTTGTTGTGTGTTCAGGTGAAAGTTTTACAGTCTCATTTACAGTGCCATCATCGGTGCCTTTTACAGTGTCATTTACAGTGCAACGCAGCCAAAGGCACATTTTTATAAAATGTTGATTTTATGCAGTTCGTGATTCTTTTACAGTGCAATTTACAGTCTCATTTACAGTCTCATTTACAGTCTCATTTACAGTCTCACGGCTCATGGGCTTCTTCGACAATCCAATAGCCGGACTTGTCTGCCCCTTCTCTTCTGATAAGTGCTAATTGCTGCAAATACTCAATATCTCGACTAATCGTACTGCGGCTGACTCGCGCATATTGCGCCAGCTCTTTGTAGGAAGCCTGCGGGCGCACGCGCAGATATTTCAGGATATTCCTTTGGCGTTCCGTCAGCTCATACGCTTGCGGCAGAGGTGCGGGCGCGGGCTGCGCCGTTTCCTGCCGTTCAAAGCAAATCATCACATCCCTGCCCGTGAGGTCATAGGTGGGGGCCGCCACACCGACACGGCTGCATTCCGCGCTCATTTTCTCAATACCGCGTCCCCAGGACTCAACATACCCGGCACGGAAGAAAGCCCCCGCCAACGAAGGATTCAGGGGATTGGAGCCGTGTTTGCCCCAGAATTTGGCTTCCGTCCATTCCGGCTCCAACTGCGCCTTGTTGAAGATATAGAGCTTGTCCTTGTACACGCTGATTTGGATGGGCACGCCCGCTGAATAATCCGCATGAATCAGGGCATTGTACAAAGCCTCTCGCACGGCATCCTTGGGGAAGGGATATTTTTCGACCCGCGTTACCCCTTCGTAGGTGATGGGGGCCCGCATGTACTTGGTGTACAGCAAATCAATGACGCGCTCGGCCAGCATCATCAGGGAGCCGTGAAGCTCGTCCTGATAGGCAATCTCGGCGTGATTTTCAAAGAAACCTATCTTGACCCATGCCCCCGTAAACCAGCGTTCGGGGCGGCGGTGGAACAGCAGCACAGCCGCGCGTTTCAGCTGTCCGTTGTCCAGCAAATTGAGCTTATCCAACAGCTCGGTGCGGCTCAGGGCCAAATCCTCCGGGCTCATGCGGTGGGTGGAAAGAGCTTTTTCCCGAAACAGCTCAAAACTCTCTTCGTCCAGCTCCGCAGGAGTCACGCCGTCCACGGGAACGGCATCCCAACGCAGCCCCGTCTTGCGCAGCAGGAAGTGCGTCAGCGCCGTGCCGATGAGCCGTTGCTTGGTGCTGCCGCTGCGGTAATGGTATTCCCCCTTGTAGTTGACGGGGTAGGTCACAGGGGGAACCATAATCTCCACATAGTGCTTGCCGCCCTCTTCCCGCAGGTTCACATCCACCATGACACCCATGGTGTCGCGCACCTTGTTGGGGATATCCTCGCAAAGCTTGCGGCATTCTTTGGCAGAGAGCCCCACGATCTCGCTGCGGTCGTTCTTGCCGATGCAGATGCTCCCGCCGTAGGCGTTGGCAAAACCGCATACCCAGCGGAGGTAGTCGTCATTCCACGACTCCTTCCACTCGGTATTCTGGTTTTCGGCGGGGAGCACCTTGTTACATATTCTTGTAGGCGATGTCGCTGCGGCGCTGGGAGCCGTCGAAGTCCACCTTGGCGGCCTCGGCGTGGGCGCGGGTGCGGGCTTCATCGAGCGTGGCACCTTGGGCGACAATGGCGAGCACACGGCCGCCCGCCGTCACCCAGCCGGCTTCCGTCTGCTTGGTGCCGCAGTGGAAGACGCGGGCACCGCAGGCATCCAGCCCGCTGATGACATCCCCGCTGTGGGAGGAAGCGGGGTAGCCCTTGGACGCGAGGATGCAGCACACGCTCCAGCCCTCGTCAAAGGAGATGAGCTCAGGCGTGAAAATGCCCTTGGCGCCATTGAGGCAGAAGGTGGCGAGGTCACCCTTGAGCAGGGGCATCACGGCTTCGCACTCAGGGTCGCCGAAGCGGCAGTTGTATTCAATCACCTTGGGGCCGTTCGGCGTGAGCATGAGCCCGAAGTACAGGAAGCCGCGGTAGGGCAGGCCGTCCTGCTGCAAGCCCGCCACAGTGGGGGCGACAATCGTCTCTTCGATGGTCTTGATGAGCTCAGGGGAGGCCAGCTGACGGCTCGCCACGGCACCCATGCCACCCGTGTTGGGGCCTTCGTCACCGTCCATCAGGCGTTTGTAGTCGCGGGCGGGGCAAAGGATGAGGTATTTGTCGTCGCAGATGGCACCGAAGATGGAGATTTCGGGGCCGGTGAGGAATTCCTCCACCAGTAGACGGCCTTCGCCGAAACGCTTCTGAATAAAGACCTCGTTGAGGAACTCTTCCGCCGCGGCGGCATCCATGCACACCGCCACGCCCTTGCCCGCGGCCAGGCCGTCGAACTTCAACACAGTGGGATACTGCCCGTTGATGGCGGCAATGGCTTCATCATACCCCGCCACGGCGGTGGCCATGCCCGTGGGGATGTGATGGCGCAGCAAAAAGTCTTTGGCGAACTCCTTAGAGGCCTCCAGCTGCGCGCTTTCCTTGCGGGGGCCCCAGCAGGGGATACCCAGCGCGGCGCAGCGGTTGGCGAGGCCGTCCTCCTTCACGAGGTAGCTTTCCTCACCCGCGACACAGAGGTCAATCTTGTGGTCCACCATCCACTGCATCAGGCCATCGAAGCCGTCCGCCTCGATGCGCGTGGCGGTGCGGCAGATGGCATCACTGCCGGGGAAGGAGAAAATTTCAGGCTGACAGGGACTCGCAGCGAGCGTCTCCACCAGAGCCTGCTCGCGCCCACCTTTTCCGATGACGGCGATTTTCATGTTGCGAATATTCTACCAGTCTCCCCGCAAAAGGCAAGAATTGATTCTCTGCGAAACGCAGGGATTCGACGGCTTGCGCCCCGTGGCACCCCCCCCTTTCGTCAAAGTCTTTCCCCTTCCCCGGCAGCGTGAGGGCACGCCATAGATCCGTCGCTCCTTTTCCTGACTGAACTTTCGCTTGAAAAACGCGTTTTCCTCTGCCATACTGGGTGCATCACGATGGCACGGCGCAAAAAGACAAACCTGTTCGGGCACAAAGGGGAGAGCGGCAAGGCGTGGAAACGCTTGGTGCTGTGGGGCACAGCTGTGCTTGGCGGCGTGTCCGTGCTGGGTGTTATCTCATGGTACCAGCTGTTGGCCTACATGCAGGGGGAGAGCTTTCAGCACACCTTAGAAGCGCGTTTGTGTGAGCAGTTCCGTGCGCAGCGGGTGGAGCTCAACAGCACACTGGCCATCGACGGCGAACGCGTGAACGAAGAGGGGCTTTTCGTGCAGAATGCAGGAGACCTGCGCTCCGCCAAAGCGGGGCGGGTGAGCATGGAGATTGACCGCAGTGCCCTGCTGAGCCGCCGCCTGAACATCCGAAAAATTTCCGTGGAGGAAGCTGAGCTGCTGTTTGAGCAGAAGGAAATCAGGAAGGGGAAGAAGAACAAAAAGACCGCGACGCCCCCAACGGGGACTCCGGCCGCTCCGGCTGCCGCCGCCTCGCAGAAGAAGGATTTTTTCTCGCTACAGGGCTGGGAGATGGAGCTCATGGAATGCAAGGACACGGAGCTTACCTACCGCCGCAAGAATGAGGAATACAGCCTGCAGGGCTGCACCCTGACGACCACCCCGCTCAAAAAGGGCGGCTGGCAGCACACGGCGGAAAACGGGCGTTTGCACACTCCTTTTGCCCTGTTGCGCGGAGCCAGCGTGCGCACGGCCATTGTGCAGCAGGAAACGGACGGATTGAGCCTGACGGATTGTCGCATCATGCTCTATCCCGGTGAAATGCGCGTCCGTGCGCATCAGGATGCCGCCACGCAAAAATGGTCCGCCAACATCGCCCTCAATAAAGCAAGCGTCACGCCCATGCTGCGTGGCGATTGGAAGCAGCGCGTCAGGGGCGAGCTTTACGGCAAGGCCACCCTCACGGGCGAACAGGGTTCGATCTCCGCCGGAGAGGGCACCCTCTCGCTTCAGGACGGCACGCTGGAGGCCCTGCCGTTCCTCTCCGAGCTGCCGGGCGAGGGGGGCTATCCCTACCGACATCTGGAGCTGGACAAGGCGGAGTGCCGCCTCTCCTTCCCCTATGCCGCCCCCGAGCACAACATTGCGGAAGCGTGGCTCTTCGACAACATCAACATCAACGCCAAAAACGGGCTGTTGCGCGTGCGCGGGCATGTCATCGTCGGCACGGATGATGCCTTGGGCGGCACGCTCACCATCGGTCTGCCGAAGCGCATCGTGACGGCTCTGCCCATGTCGGAGCTGTTGCAGGGCCTTTTCAACGCACAGGGCGAGGAGGGGTACCTGTGGATCAACATCAACCTGAGCGGCACCCTCGATGCGCCCGAGGAAGACCTGAGTGTGCGCTGTGCAGCCCTGATGAAAAACGCCCTGCCGAATGCCGTCGGTCAGGCCTCTGCTACAGCAGAGCAAATGTTCCGTGCGCTCCTGCTGCCTCCCAAACCCACGCAAAAGGCAGGAGAACCGACGGGGCGGGATGCCCGCCCCACCCCTGCGGATGCCGTCAACGCAGCTGCCGACGGCGTACAACAAGGCATCAACGGAGCCCTGAAACTCCTTTTCTGACCCCCATTCCCATGAGCTCGTATCCCTCCCAATTCATCGATTGCATCGCCACCATCCGCGAGCGCTTTGCCCCCACCGCCTACCATGCCGTTCTCCCCAACGGCAAAGAGACAGTCGCCTTTGTGCAACAGAAAGAAGCCCATCTCCTGGAGATGCTGCAACCCGGCGACCGCGTGCAGGTGACCATCTGCCCCGCCGATTTTGACCGCGCCAGAATTCGCGCCAAAGTGCAGATGTAATCTGCGGATAACAGCCGGTGCGCCCCACGGCGGCGAAAACGAAAATGGCCCGACGCAAACGCCGGGCCATTTCTGTTTTGCGCGGCAACGCCGCGCTGACGGGATTATTTATCTTCCCCCGATTGTCTTATTTCTTGAGTCGGTCCTCCTCACCAGGGCCCCAGGAGGGCATGTAGTCGGGGATGGGGCCCGTGCTGCCGGGGCAGTCATCTTGGACGCGGTACTGCTTGCGGAGATCGAGGTAAATCTTCTTCAGCTCTTCCATGGTCTCGGCATACTCGGGGAGCTGGGAGACGTTGTGGAGCTGCAGCGGGTCCTTCTCGTTGTCGATGAGCATCCACTCGTTGGAGGGTTTGCGTTCGCCGCTCTTGCGCTCCTCGGGCGTGGGCGTCCAGATGTGCGCGAAGGTGTAGCGGGCGTTGCGGAAGCCGTCGTGGCGGGGGGCGTTGTGCTCACCGGGCTGCTCGTAGAAGGCGTAGTACAACGGGCGGTTGCGGAAGGCTTCCGCATCACCCGTGGCGAAGAGCGGGGTCATGGACACGCCGTCGAAGGTGCGCATGTTCTCAGGGGTATCGGCACCCGCAAGCTCCAACAGGGTGGGCGCGTAGTCGATTTCCTGCACCATGGCTTCGGAACGCTTGCCGGCGGGGATGTGGCCCTTCCAGCGCATGACGAGGGGCATGCGGAAGGTCTCCTCGAAGATGAGGCGCTTGTCGTACAGGCCGTGCTCGCCCATGTAGAAGCCTTGGTCGCCCACATAAATCACGAGCGTGTTTTCGGAGAGGCCGTGCTTGTCGAGGTAGTCCAGCAGGTTGGAGATGGATTCATCCACGGCGAGGATGACGCCGAGGTAATCCTCCATGTACCAACGCCAGCGCAGGATGGTCATGTCTCGCATGGTCTTCACCTTGCCCGCATGGAAATCTTCCACAAACTGCTTGGTGCGTTCCTCGTAGTAGTTCTGGTAAATCTCGCGCAGGCCGGGCTCAAAGCCGGAGAGGTCCCAGCCGTAGTTGGTCTTGGGAGCAAACGCGGGCTGGTGCTTGTTGATGTCGAAGTCGGCGGGGATTTCGTCCTTGTTCACGATGCCCTTTTCAATGAAATTTTTGAGTGTCCCCACGGGCACGATTTCCTTCATCACGTCGAAGGGAATCTTCTCTTTGATGAGGTGGTTGTCGTTCCAGTTGCAGAGGTCGTAGGCAACGCTCTGGCGGTTGAGCTTCAGGAACTCGGGGCGGTCGCTCAGGTCATCGAAGAGGGTTTCGGGCGGCGTGAGCTTGGCCACATACTCGCGGATTTTGGCGAGATGGCGCGGCGCGGGAATCCAGTTGCGGTGCGGGGCCTTGTGCCCCACCACGAGAGCGAAGGGTTTTTCCGTGTCGCGGTTCTCCATCCAGTTGATGGCCATGGAGGTGATGATATCCGTCACATAGCCGCGCAGCTGGTGGTTCACCGTCTTGCCCTTGGGCCCGAGCTGCTGGAAGGTGGGGTTCCAGTAATCACCCTGAGAGGGGAACACCTGCCAGCTGTCAAAACCTGTGGGCTGGGAGATGAGGTGCCACTTGCCGACGATGCCCGTCTGGTAGCCTGCGGCTTGGAGCATCTTGGGGTAGGTCGGTTGTGCGCCGTTGAAGGCGGGGCCGCCGTAGTTGTACAGGAAGCCGTTGTTGTGGGAGTGGCGGCCTGTGAACATGCACGCGCGGGAGGGGCCGCAGAGCGAGTTGGCGCAATACGCGCGGTCGAAGGTCATGCCTTCGTTCGCCAGACGGCGGAAGCCCGGCAGCGGCACAGGGGAATCGGCATCACAGCTGCCCAGCGCACCGACGGCGTGGTCATCCGTGATGATAAACAGGAAGTTCGGGCGGGAATCCGCCGCCGTTGCGGCAACGGCAGAAGAGAACAACGCACCGATACTGAAGAGAAGAGAGGTGAGTTTCTTCATAACGAAATCAATATAGCAAAATCATGAAAGAAAGGAAAGAAGATTTATGGCGGCAAGCGGGAGAGGGACGGGGGCAACCCATCACTTCTTCCACACCCTTTCGCGCTTTCCGTCCCATTGCACGGCCTTGATTTCAGTCGCGCCCTCGGGGCAGATCACATCGGTGGTCACGTTGTCCTCGTGGTTGCTGCCGAGCAGGCTGATGCGGATGAGCTTGTCGCCCTTGTAGACCTCGAAGGCAACGGCGTTCTGCCACACGCCCGCAGGGATGGTGCAGATGTCGCCCTTGAACTCGGGCTTGAAGTCCGGGGTGGGTTTCAGCGGCAGCTTGTCGCGGAAGATGCCGACGTTGTTGCCCGTGATGTAGTAGATGACGCTGCTGTCCGGCTTGGGGTACTGCTTGGCGTAGGTGAGGGCATCCGCGCACATGTCGGGCGTAATGGTGACGATGGTGCTGGTGTAGTCGTTCACGCGGCGGTTCATGGGGGCGAGCATGCCGGTCTCCGTGAAGAACTCCGTGAGGTCGAGCTTAGCAGCATCGCAGGCGCGTTTGAAGAAGAGAGTGCGCAGCTCGCCGTGGGTCATCTTCTCCTCATCCGTGTTGCGGACATCCTCGTAAATGGCGGGGTAGAACATGTCGTTGCCGCGCGCCTCGGCCACATAGAGCTGGAGCTGCCACATGGGGCAGCAGATGACGAAGGGATCACCGCATTTCACGCCGGTGACGGGTGTCTTGCCGTCATCGGGGCCCGCCTGGAACTGCCAGAGCTCGCGGTTCACGATGGCGCTGTTCACATAGCTGTCGAAGCGGCTGCCGCGCATCGTGTGGCCGTCGGGCGTGGTGCCGACCTCGTGCTCCAAACGCAGGGTCTTGGGGTAGAGGCGGTAGTTGACGAGGGCGGAATAGATGTTGTTGGTCACCTCCGTCACGCCTGTCCACAGCATGCCGCGGCGGGTCTGGTTCACATGGCCGAACTCGTGCGCAATACCCCAGCTTTGCTGCAGCATGACATCGGGGTTGGTGATGTTGGGCACCTCCGTGTAGATGAAGGCCGCGCCCTGCCCGTCCGCGTGCATGAAGCCCTGCCAGATGCAGCGGCCGAGCACATGGTTGCCGGGGTGGATGCCGTACTGATCCCAACCGAGCACCTTTTGCTCGATTTCGATGATTTTGTCGTAGTTGGTGAGCATCTCCACGCCGCTCTCGGGGCAACCCTCCAGCAGGCTGGTCACGTTGTAGGCCAGCTGGCAGCGTTCGCCCACGGCATCGATGGTGGCGGCCTTGGCCTCCTTCAGCAGCTTGTTCCACGTGGCGTTGTCATCCGCGAGGGAGAACACGCCGTTGATGACACCGCCCTTGATGTCCGCCGTGATGGCGGGGGCCTTGGCGGGGTCTTCCGCGCGGTAGTTGATGTAGGTGAGCCCATTCGCAGGGATGGTGATGGTGTTCTCTCCCGCAACGAGGGGATGCACGGAGTCCTGCCCGCCCTCGCCGAAATCGTGGACGATAAGCTCCAGCGTGCCGCCGATGTCACCGGAAATGGTGATGGTGGCGGTTTCTCCCGCCTTGAAGAAGATGCCCGTGGGGTTCTCATAGCGGCTGTAGCCGCCCACATGCAGGCGTTCGCCTATGTAGGAGAGCGGGCGATAGGCGCGAAACTCGCGGTGGCGGTAGGCCGCCTCGCGGTCGGGAGAGGTGTTGAGCTTGGAGCAGTCCGTGCCCTTGGGCACATCGGCTTGGGCGAGGGGGCTGAACACAGCGGTGAGACCGAGAGCCAGCAGAAGAAGCGTTTTTTTCATAGCGAAAAAGAAGAGAGAAAGGTGTTATCGGAGAATCAGCGGAGCAGGTCGGCGACCTCGGGTGCGGCGACCTCTGCAGCGGTCTGCCCGTCGTAGTTGCGAGCGTTCCTGTCAGCCCCCGCTTCGAGCAGGAGCGTCACGATATCAGCCTTGCCGACCTTGGCGGCGACGTGCAGCACGGGGTCATCCGCGCGGTGCTTGCCCGTGCCCTTGGCATTCGGGTCGCAGCCGGCGTCGAGGAACAGTCTGACAATCGCGGTGTTGCCGCGGCTCACGGCCATGGCGAGGGGCGCGGGCTGGCCGCTCTCAGAGGGGATGAAATGGCAGTCCTTGTAGGCGGGCAGCAGGGCACGCACGGCCGCGCCGTCGCCGTTCCACACGGCATCATGCAGGGCGGTGGCGCCGTTCTCCGCCATGTGCAGCGGGTCTGCTCCGGCCGCCAGCAGGGCGGGAATCATGTCCGCGCGGCGGCATTGCACGGCGATGTGCAGCACCCCGTCCTGATGCGCAGGAGAAACGACATTCGGGTTTGCGCCCGCCGCGAGCAGGGCTGCCACAATCTCGGGCTGATTCTCGCGCACGGCGAGCATCAGGAACGTATTCACGCCGTCCCCCGCAAAGGCGGAGGGGTTCAGGCGGGCACGCATGGCGCGATGCACGGCGGCGAGGTCGTGGCGCAGGATGCTATCGCCGAGCGCGATTTCCTGTGTGCGCAAGGCTTCCGCGCGGGCAAGGTTCATGCGGCAATCCTCCGCCGTGGTGAGAGCGGAGGGGATGCGCCCTTGTGCGTCCTTCGCCATGGGGTCGGCCCCGCCGCTGAGCAGCAGTTGCACGATGTCGTTATCATTGGCGCGGGCGGCGATATGCAGGGCGGTGTTGCCCTGTTCATCCGGCATATTCACGGCGGCGCCTTCACTCAGGCGGGCGGCAATGACCTCGGGGGCATGCGCGGCGGCAGCTTCATAAAGGGAATAGACGGCGTTGCTGCGGTACATAACAGCAGGCAGTGAAACCTCTGCCACGGCACTACCGAGCAAGGACAGCCCGCCCGCGGCGAGCACAAGAAGAGAGGTGGTGTTCATGATTTTCCTCATTCTGCCACAAGATACAGGAAAGAGAAAGGAAAAAGTGTGCGACTGCCGCATTGCATATTCTCTTGCCAATGAAGCAATTTTCCGTTATGCTTGCCCCATGTTCGTAGACAACATCAGAATTTTTGCTAAAGCAGGTAAAGGCGGCAACGGCCTCGCGAGTTTCCGCCGAGAGAAATTTGTGCCGCGCGGCGGTCCCGACGGCGGTGACGGCGGCGACGGCGGCAGCGTCATTCTCGAGGTCAACCCCGGCACCAACGACCTCCGCACCTATTTCTATGACCCCAAGCTCATCGCCACGGACGGCATGCCCGGCATGCACGCCCGCAAGCACGGGCGCGACGGCAAGACGGTCATCGGTCAAGTGCCCCCCGGCACTATCGTGTACCGCAGCAACGCCGCCACCATGCAGGAGGCCACGTGGCTGGAGCGCGAGGGCGACGGCATTGAGCTGGAGCAGATTGCCGACCTCACCGAGCCCGGCCAGCGTTTCGTCCTCTGCCAAGGCGGCAAAGGCGGGCGCGGCAACTGGCACTTCCGCACGGCCACCAACCAGGCCCCGCTGGAGTTCGAGTACGGCACGGAGGCTGAGAGCGGGGTGTACTTCTTTGAGCTGCGCCGCATTGCGGACGCGGGCCTCGTCGGCTATCCCAATGCGGGCAAGAGCACACTGCTCACCGCCATCTCCAACGCCACGCCCAAGATTGCGAGCTACCCCTTCACCACCCTGCAACCCATGGTCGGCATGGTGCAGTTCGAGGATTATTCCCGCGCCGTGGTGGCGGACATCCCCGGCATCATCGAGGGCGCGTCGCAGAACCGCGGGCTCGGCCATGAGTTCCTGCGCCACATCATGCGCTGCCACCTGTTGCTCTTCGTGGTGGACATGACGGGCATGGAGCACGACCCCGTGGAGGCCATCCAGACGCTCCGCAAGGAAATCAAGCTCTACTCCGATGAGCTGGCTGCCCGCCCGTGGGTTATCCTCGCCAACAAGATGGATGAGGAAGCCTCCGCCGAGAATCTGGAGATTCTCAAGCAGCGTTTCCCGAAGGTGGAGATTCTGCCTATCGCCGCGGCGACGGGCGAGGGCATCGACGCCTTCAAGGCGCGTCTGAAGGAAATTCTCTCTTCGTCGGAGGGTTGATGCCGTGATTGTCGCAGTCCTATCCGACATCCACGCCAACCTGGAGGCCCTGCAAGCCGTGCTCGCGGACATGAAGCGGCACGGCACGTCGGGTGCTCTGGGTTTGGGGGATTATATCGGCTTCAACGGGAACCCGGCGGAGTGCGTGAACCTCGTGCGCCCGCATCTGCTGGCCGCCGTGCGCGGCAACCACGAGGCCGCGCTGCTCAACCGCGCGGTCTTCGGGGTGGACATGTACATGCAGATGATGGACCGCACGCAGGACATGCTCAACGCCGAGCAGGTGGCGTGGCTCCGCTCCCTGCCGCACCATGCGGAGTGGGAGGGCATGCTGCTCGGCCACGCCACGCCCGAGGCCCCCAAACGCTGGGGCCGCATTGCCAATGTGAACGAAGCGGCCAAAGTCTTTGCGGCGGTGAAGGCGCGTATCAGCTTCTTCGGCCACACGCACCGCGCCTCCCTCTTCCGCCTGCAACACGGCAAGGTGGAGAAGATAGACATCACCTACGATGCCAACGGGGACTTCACGATTCATCTCGATTCCCGCAGCCGCTATCTGGTCAACCCAGGCTCCGTGGGCCAGCCGCGCGATCTCGACTGGCGCGCCTCCTACGCCCTCTTCTGCCCGGAGACCTCCACCCTGCACCTGCGCCGTGTCGCCTACGACGTGCAGGAGGCGGGGCACAAGATTGCCCGCACGGGGCTGCCGGATTCCTTCGCGGACGCCCTGCTGCACGGCACATCCCCCACGGGAGACTGAGGCAAGATATTCATGACCGCACCGCAGAACCGCCGGACAAATGAAGGTTTGTCAGTACAGTTTACCGATCATGGGATAGAATGCGGCTTCCGTCTTCGCCTTCGGCTACGCCGTGACGAGTCGCCGCAAGGATGGGTAACTCGCGGCATCAGCCGCCTAACGATATGATTTGTACATCGACTTCGTGCATTTTTAAATAAACCTCGCCCCTTTGTGCGCTTAACAGATGAAAGAGATGATGAACCGCAAGTTCCATGCCGCTGCCGAACGCCCCGCCGCCGTGACGGATTGGGCGGCTTGGCTGGAGGAAAACGGCCCGCGCCTGTTGCTCTTCGCCCGCCAGCAAACCCGCCGAGAGGCGGATGCGGAAGATGTGATGCAGGAAGCGCTGGTACAGCTGGTGCGTGCGGTGGAATCCGGCTCGTTCTCGGGCGGGCCCGAGGCTTGGCGTGCCTACGCCTTCACCGCGATTCGCCATCTGGCGGCGGACCACGGGCGGCGGGAGGAAGTGCGCCGCGCCTATATCGCCCGCGAGCAGGAACATCTCAGCGAGGGAGAAGAAGAGTGTCCATGGCTTTCCGCCGCTGCGGATGATGAGTATCTGCGGCAGCGGGTCGAGAAACTCCTCAAATCCCTGCCCGCCGAGTTCGCGGAGGTGCTGGTGCTCAAAATCTGGGGTGAACACACCTTCCAAGAGATTGCGGACATGACCCACACGAAACTCGCCACCATCACCTCGCGCTACCGCTACGCCCTGCAACAGCTGCGCCGCGAGCTGGAGGCCAACCCTATCAATTGACGCAATATGAACGATTTGACAAACACAGCTGCCACCACCCGCCCTGCGGCCCTGCCGGCCGCGCTGCGCGACCGCCTGCTGCATGCCATGACGGATGCCGCCGCCGAGGAACGTGCCGACCGCGAGACGGAGGCCCTACTGCGTCGCCTTTCCCCCGCCCCCGTGTCAGCACGCATCTCCGCCCGAGTGGGGGTGCGCATGTGCCTCACCGCGGTGGAGGAACGCCGCGGACACACTGTCGCCTCCTACAACCGCAAGCTCATGTGGCATCGTTTCGCCGCAGCGGCTTCCGTGGCCTTCTTCGGCGTCGCAGGCGGGCTCGCCCTCATGACGGGCAACGCCTCCGCCGACACCACGCAGGGGCTCATGAGCCGCTGCGTGCTGGAATCCCAAGCCGAGAACGTGGAGTGGCAGGACGGCGCCCCCGTCCGCAACTACATCGTGACCTACGAAGACGAGTTCGTGATGGATGCGGACGAGGACATGAAGGTCATGGTGCGCGTCCCGAACCGCACCGAGGTCCGGGTGGACGAAGATATTCTCTGATTGTTGCCTTTCTTTCCCTGATAACCCGCCTTTCTCATGCTTCCGATGCTCCCCTCCGTTCGTTGCCTCCTCCTGCTCGCTCTCTGCGCCCTGCCCCTCTCGGCAGCGGAGTGCGCGGCCTTCGGCGTGGTGGCAGCGGATGCCGAGGCCGCGGCGCACGCCCTGCGCCCCGCAGGCGGCGGCCTTGTGGTGGACAGTGTCTGGCCGGGCAGCCCCGCCGACAAAGCAGGAGTGAAAAGCGGCGACATCATCACCGCCTTTGACGGCGCACCCGTGCCCGACCGCGCGGCCCTCTCCGCCCGCCTCGCGCAACACCGCCCCGGCGACGCCGTGCAGGTGGCCCTGCTGGCGGACGGGCAGCCCCGCACGTTGACGATTACCCTCACCGCCCGCCCCGCCAAAGCGAAGCCGGCCTCCACCCCCGACAAAGCCGTCGGCGGCGACCGCGTGAAGCGCCCCGTCGTCGTCTCTCCTGAAATCCGCGAGGCCATGCGGGAGCACCGCGCCGCCATCTGCGCCCGCCTCGCCACGCTGCCCGAGATGGCGGACACCGAGCCCGTCATCGACGAGCTTCAGGCCATCCGCAACCTGGCCCGCGATGCCAACAGCGGGGACAAGGACTGGATGCCCGGCAAGGCGGGCGAAGCGACCCTCCAGCTCCGCGACAGCGAGGGCACCCTGCTCCTCAACGGCGCCAACAACAGCCTCACCGTGGAGGCCTACGACACCAAAGGCACCCTGCTCTACCGCGGCAAGCTCGACACCCCGGAGCAGCGCCGCGCCCTGCCGGACGATGTGTTGCGCCGCCTGAAAAAATTGTAAAGATACCTCACCCCTTGTATTCCCGCAAAATCTCCTTCATGCGCTCGGCGGTTTCGGGCACCTCTTGCACGGAATGGGAAGCGGGAACCATCGTCTCATCGCCCCAAGCGAAGTGGCTCGACCAGTAGGGGACAACCCCGTCAGAGCTTTCCTCGCGCGGGCCTTCCTCCCCTTGATCGCCGATGATGGAATGCGTCGGCACGCCGCGGATAGTGAGGCCTTGCAACCCGCGGATGGAATAGCTCGTCGGCGAGAGCTGGTTGACACTGGTGCACCAATCCGTCAGGCGCGTGGGCTCAAAGATGAAGAGGTCGTCGCTGAGCGTCACGATGCTCACGGCCTCTGACACGAGGTTCTGCGGCAACTCGATGAGCAAGGTCAGCGCACGGGTGATGCGGTACCGCGCGAGCGGAGCCCCGCGGTGCGGCGTGGCGAGGTACACCACCATGCCAGCCTTCACGGGGCGGAAGAAGTATTGTTTGCGAAAAGGCTCAAGCATTTCATTATCAAAGGGCTCATCCACATAGCGGGCATCCATGTAGGGTTCCAGTTTCTCCGCCCGCAACGCCCCGCTATTGCGCAGCAGCAGCCAGGGTTCCGTGCATTGAGAGTAGTGGGTGATAAGCCCGCCCATGGAGTGCCCCACCAGCACCTTGCGGTCCCAGTTGCGGTTGCGGTGCTGCGGGTCGAGCGCCTCACGCGCTTCCTCCAACGCCGCGCGGAAGGATTCCGACGTCATCGTCCAAGAGACACCCGTGGGGTAATTGTAGAGCCAGAACTGGTAGCGGCGGCGGATGTCGGGGTCATCCATCAATCGGTTGACGAGGTTGTCGAAGGTGGCCGCGCTGGACATGAGCCCGTGCGTCAGGATGACGGGAATTTTGTTCGGGTCGTAGCTTTCCAGGCAGACGAGCCCCTTCACATCGCGTTCCTCCAGCTCATCGGGGCGGAGCAGACCGAGGAAACGCCCTTTCTTCAACCCCGCCATGCGGCCGTAAAGCTCCAGCGATGCGGAGAAATCCGCGGCGAGGGGGTGCCCCTTGTAACGTTCCGTGCGGGAGCGCGGCAAAAAGAGCAGGCGCGGTTTCCCTTTTTTCGGGAAATCCAGCACCGCGGTGAGGGAGCGGACCGCGCCCTTGCTGCGGAGCGTATAGGCCAGCGGCGCATTGTCCACCTTTTCCGCAGGGATGATACCCACCACGGGCACGCCCAGCCCGGGCACGCGATAGTGCTCCTCCAGGTTCTCGCATTCCACATCCTCCCCGGGGATAAAGTCGTCGTACACGCGGTCCGCATGCTGAGTGTCGAGACCGTCCGCATAGACGATATCCACCTCGGCATAGCTGTGCAGGTGCTCTGCCTCGCGGTTGGCGTAGCGCACCTCGCGGAGGAGTTGCAGCAGCAGGGTGTTGTAGTGCGCCATGAGCTCGTTCTTTCGCTTCTCGCCCGTTTGGGGGGTCTGCAGCTCCTGCCAACAGGCTCTCAGCTCCGCCAGCAGGGTGGTCGGCGGGGTCTGCACCTGCGAGGAAAGGCGCAGAGGCTCGGGTAGAATGGTCTGCGAGCAAGAGCTCCACAGAACAGCCGTCAGCAACATCAGGAGGAGGTGCAGGCGCGTGCGCATAGGACCTTTATTGTAGCAAGCCCCGCGGGCGGGTCAAGATGTTTTGGCGTCCGCTGTCCACTTGCCGCACTTTGCCTTGCTTTTTCGCTCCGTTTGTGGCAGGATAGCGGGGTTATGTTCCGCATCTGTAAATCCATCGAGGTGGAGAGCGGCCACCTGCTCTCCAAGCATCCCGGCAGCTGCCAGTTCCCGCACGGCCATACCCGCAGCGTGGAGATGGTGTATGTGGCGGACTCTCTCGATGAGCGCGAGATGGTGATGGATTTCAAGGTCGTGAAAGAGATGATGGAGAGCTTTGTGGAGCAGTTTGACCACGCGCTCTGCATGAACACCGCCGACCCCAATTACGCCAAATTCCGCGAGATATACGGGGAACACATCATTCCCTTTGACTGCAGCGACCCCACCAGCGAGATGATGGCACAGACGGTCTTCCGCCACGCCAAACAGGCACTCGAACAAGCGAAGGCAGGGGCGTTCTCCTACCCCGTGCGCGCCGAAGTGCGGCTGGAGCGCGTGCGCGTGTGGGAAACCAGCAGCAGCTGGGCGGAATATGAAGAGTAATGTACGATGTACGATGTACGAAGTACGAAGTGAAAATTCGGCTCGCTTCGCTCGCATGAATTTAACGGAAAGGATTGAGACAGCGCTCGCTGATTTGGAGGCGGCGGGGAATTTGAGAACGCTGCGGACGGTAGTTCCGGAGGGGATTTACCTGCGGCATGAGGGGAAGCGTTACCTCAACCTCTCCTCCAATGATTACCTGGGGCTGAGCGCGAGTGCCTATGCGGGCATCGACCTGCACCGCTATGCCGCCCGCACGTGGGGGCAGGAGCGGCTGAGTGCCTTTGCGCACGGCAACCCCGCCTCGCGCCTGATGACGGGCAACAGCGCGGAGTACGACATCGTGGAGGAGGAGCTGGAAAAGCTGTTCCCCGGCCGCGCCGCGTTGGTGCTGGGCTGCGGGTTCATGGCCAACAGCGGGCTCATGCCCGCCCTCGCGGAGAAGGGCGATCTCATCCTCGCCGACAAGCTGGTGCACGCCAGCATCATCGAGGGGCTGCAGCACACGAATGCCGCCTTCCGCCGTTTCCCGCACAACGATGTCGCCGCGCTGGAGCAGCAGTTGCAGCGAGCCGAAGAGGGGCAGACGGTGTGGGTCATCATCGAATCGCTCTACAGCATGGACGGCGACCTTGCCCCGCTGGCGGACATCGTCGAGCTGAAAAAGAAATACGGCTTCTATCTGTATGTGGACGAGGCGCACTCCTTCGGCGTGCGCGGGCCGCAGGGCAAGGGCTACGCCGCCGAGCTGGGGCTGGAGCATGACGTCGACCTCATGGTGGTGACCTTCGGCAAGGCGCTCGCGGGCGCGGGTGCTGCCGTCATCTGCGCCCCCCTGCTGCGCCGCTGGCTCATCAACCGCATGCGCCCGCTCATCTTCTCCACCGCGCTACCGCCCGTCACCCTGCTTTGGGATGCCCTCGTGCTGCATGAGATGCGCACGGAATCCCTGAAGGGCGACCTGTACCCCGGCACAGACACCCTGCGCGCCCACCTTGCGGAGCTGATAGAAAAATTTTCCGCGGCAAGCGGCATCCCGGCCGCGTCGCACATCATCCCCCTGCCCTGCGGCAGCAATGAGCGCGCCCTCGCCGTCGCGGAAGCGGGGCGGGAACGCGAGCTGTGGCTCACCGCCATCCGCCACCCCACCGTGCCGCAGGGCACCGCGCGCATCCGCCTCTCCCTCAACGCGGGCATGACCCTGCACGACCTCTCCCCCCTCCTCGATTTATGCAAGAAGATTGGCTGATACAGGACGAGAAGAACGACGACCTCGTCCTCTTCATGCTCGGCTGGGCCGCCACGCCGAACGCCGTGTACCACATCAAGCCCGCGGGCTGTGATGTGCTCGCCCTCTGCGACCACCGCACGATGGCCCCGCTCGCGCCCGAACGCTTCGCGCGCTACCGCCGCATCTACCTCTTCGCGTGGTCCTTCGGCGTGTGGGTGGCGGAGCAATGCTGCCGTGCGCTGCCGCTGCACAAAGCGATTGCGCTCAACGGCACCCCCTTCCCCGTGGACGACCGCTGGGGCATGCGCCTGCGCGTGGTGATGCGCACCATGCAGGGGCTCGCCCGCGTGGGCATGAATCCCTTCAACGAAAAAGCCTACGGCGGCGTGCGCTACATCCCCGAGGGCCCCTTTGCCGACCGCCCTATCGAGGCCAAGATTGACGAGCTGACCCTGCTTGCCGAGCGCAGCAAGGCGGACTCCGCCGCGCACCTCCGCTGGGATGCCGCCTACATCGGCACCAAGGACGAGATTTTTCCGCCCGACAAGATGCGCGACTACTGGCACAGCGTCGGCCTCGGCACGGAATTCGAAAGCTATCACTACCCCTTTGCGAACGCGGACATCGTGCTGCGCCACTTGAACGACTGACACGTGGCCATCGACAAACAGCGCATCGGAAAAACCTTTGCACGGCACTACGGGCAGTATGACGATGCCGCCGTGGTGCAGCGTGCCATGGCGGACAGGCTCGCCGCCGCTTTGGCCGCACACGCGCCGGAGCTCGCCGTGCAACGCGCTCTGGAAATCGGCATCGGCACAGGTTTTCTGACGCGCCACCTCGCCGCCCGCTTTCCCGAGGCGGAGTGGTGGTTCAACGATCTCACGCCCGCCGCCTTCGACTGGATTCCCGTCGGGCTCAAACAAGCCCTCACGCTGGAGGGCGACGCGGAAACCCTCCCCTACCCGCACGGGCTGGATCTGCTCGCCTCCGCCTCCGCGCTGCAATGGTTTGATGATATCGAAAAGTTTTTCCCGAAGGCACGCGGCGTGATGAACGCGGGCGGTGTGCTCGCCCTCGCCTCCTTCGGCGACCGCCACTTCCGCGAGCTCGCCGCCGTGGCCGATACCCCCCTGCACTACCCCACCCCTGCCGACTTCACGGCCATGGCAAAGCGGGCAGGGTTCACCCTTCTCCACGCCGAGGATTGGGAGGAGACGCTCCTCTTCCCCTCCGCCCGCGACCTGCTGGACCACCTGCGGCGCACCGGCGTGAACGGCGCCAACGCCCGCGCCATCACCACCCCCGCGCAGCTCCGCGCCTTCGAGGCCGCCTACCGCGCCGCCCACCCCACGGATAACGACGCCCTCCCCCTCACGTATCATGCGGTGGTATTAGTGGCAGAGTCGTGAAGGATTCAGACAAAGAGGGATTTGTCGGGATGTACGATTTACGATGTACGATGTACGAAGTCAAAT
>CALBJX010000103.1 GCA_937893015.1 uncultured Verrucomicrobiales bacterium
ACAACAACGGCCGCATCACCACCCGCCACATCGGCGGTGGCCACAAGTTCCACTATCGTCTCGTCGACTTCCGCCGCACGCGCCACGAGGCCGCCACGGTGCTCGCCATCGAGTACGATCCGAACCGCACCTGCCGCATCGCCCTCATCCAGTACGCGGACGGCACCAAGAGCTACATCCTTGCCCCCGTCGGTCTGACCGTCGGCATGCAGGTGACGAGCGGTGAGAAGGTTGCCCCCAAGGTGGGCAACGCCATGCCTCTCAAGAGCGTGCCCCTGGGCACCGCCATCCACAACATCGAGGTGCGCCCCGGTTCCGGCGGCAAGGTTGCCCGTTCCGCGGGTCAGCAGGCCATCCTCTCCAACCGCGACGGCGACTACGCCCTCGTGAAGATGCCCTCCGGCGAAGTGCGTAAGTTCCGCGTGGAATGCTACTGCACCATCGGTCAGGTCGGCAACGCCCAGCACATGAACGAGTCCTCCGGTAAGGCCGGTCGTACCCGTTGGATGGGCATCCGTCCCACCGTCCGCGGTATGTGTATGAACCCCGTCGACCACCCCAACGGCGGTGGTGAAGGTAAGTCCAAGTCCGGTGGTGGTCGTCAGCACCTGAAGTCCCCCTGGGGTCACGTCAAGGGTCAGAAGACCCGCCGCATCCGCAAGCCCTCCGATGTCTTCATCGTGCAGCGCCGCAACGCCAAGTAAGATTAACCATTTACACTTTTAACGCATTATGGGACGTTCCCTCAAGAAAGGACCCTTCGTCAGCCAGTCTCTCCTCGATAAGGTGGATGCCGTCGTTCAGAGCAAGGAGACCCACAAGCCCATCAAGACCTGGAGCCGCGCTTCCATGGTCATTCCGGACTTCGTCGGTCTGACCTTCCTCGTGCACACCGGCAAGACCTTCGCCACGGTCTACGTGACGGAGAACATGGTCGGCCACAAGCTCGGTGAATTCGCCCCCACGCGCATCTTCAAGGCGCACGGCGGTATCGGCAAGAAGTAAACATAACCTGAACACGCCATGCGTTCCCTCTCCCTCAGCGCCAGCATGCTCGCCCTCGCTCTTGCGACGGTCGCGCCTGTCTGCGCTGCGGCAGAGACGGATGGCGCCACGGATCGCAAGATTAACCAACTGGAACGCCAAGTCGCCACCCTGCGCGAGAGCTACACGCTTGCCCGCACGGATGCCGATGAAGCGCGCCGCCAACTCCGGGAAATCCGCACGCGCCTCGAAGCGCTCGGCGGCTCTTCCCTGAGCGGGAACGAAGAGCGGCTCATTGACACCGCCTCTCAGCTGGAAGCCACGCGCAACGAGCTGGAAGCCGTGCGACAGAGCAGCCTCCGCCTCTCCTCCGCCATCGCCGCGTACATGCGCAACGCCATGGTGGAAGACCCCGCCGCCCGCCAAACAGTGGACGCCGCCCTGCTGGACCTCGATGTAGCCCTCGGGCTGCGCCAAGCCAAGCAGGACGAGTTCGACGGCACGGTGGATGAAGCCAAGGTACTCAGCATTGATACCGAGAGCGGCCTCATCGTCATCAACGCCGGGAGCAAGGCGAAAGTCGAAGTGGGCATGCCCATGGAGATTACGCGCGGCGATCAGGCCATTGCGCTCGCAGTGGTGACGGATGTTCGCAAGAGTGTGGCCGGCATGCTGGTGCAGAAGCACCTCAACCCCGCCCTCTCCGTCTCCGTCGGTGATCGTGTTTCCGTGAAATCCAACGACTAATTCTTCAACAAATACCATAACAATGGAAGTGAAATCAGTATACAAGAACGCTCGCATCTCTGCGAAGAAGATGCGTGACGTAGCCGCTGCCGTTCAGGGTATGTCTGTCTCCCAGGCTACCGACGTGCTGAGCTACTCCCCCAAGAAGGGCGCTTATCTCCTGAATAAGACGCTCAAGGCCGCTGTGGCCAACGCCGAGAACAACAACGGGCTTGCCGCCGATGAGCTGGTGCTCAAGAGCGTGATGGTGGACGAAGGTCCCACCTTCCGCCGCACGATGGCCCGCGCCCGCGGTTCTGCGAACATGATTCGCAAGCGCACCGCCCACATCACCGTCATCCTCGCCAACAAAGAGGCATAACCATTCAAACTGACATAACACTATGGGACAGAAAGTAAATCCTATCGGCTTCCGTCTGGCCGTCACGAAAGACTGGCGCTCCAAGTGGTATGCTACGGGCAAGGACTATGCCACGAAGCTCCACGAGGACCTCAAGATTCGTAAGTTCATCAAGGACTACACCGCGAATCTCAACAAAGATCTCAAGGGTTCCACCCCTGCCATCTCCCGCATCATCATCGAGCGCGCTTGGAACAGCGTCCGCGTGACCATCGCCAGCGCCCGCCCCGGTCTGATTATCGGGCCCAAGGGCAAGAACATCGAGGAGATGACCGCCGCTCTCGGCAAGCTGTGCAGCGGTGCCCAGGTCAAGCTCGACATCATGGAAATCCGCCAGCCCGAGCTCGACGCTCAGCTCGTTGCGGAGAACATCGCCACCCAGCTGGAGCGCCGCGTCTCCTTCCGCCGCGCCATGAAGCGTGCCGTGCAGGTCGCCATGGACTTCGGTGCCGAGGGTATCCGCGTGCGTTGCGCCGGCCGTCTCGGCGGTGCCGATATCGCCCGTGCCGAGCAGTACCGCGAAGGTAAAGTGCCGTTGCAGACGCTGCGCGCCCCCATCGACTACGGCTTTGCCGAGGCGCACACCCTCTATGGTCTCATCGGTATCAAGTGCTGGATCAACAAGCGTCCGGAAGTCGCCGGTGCCGCCCCCTCCAACGGTCGCCGTGAGGGCCGCCCCCAGCGTCCCCGCCGCGAGCGCGCTGAGCGTCGCGATGCCTGAACCCACAACCTTTAACTAATACAGGAGATATAAGACTATGCCTTTAATGCCCAAACGAGTCAAGGGTAACCTCCGCAAGATGCACCGCGGCAACCGCGGCGGCAACGCAACGAGCGGTGATTACGTGGCCTTCGGCGATTTCGGCCTGCAGGTTCTCACCCGCGGCTGGGTCACCAACAACCAGATTGAAGCTTGCCGTATTGCCATCAACCGCTACCTGCGTCGTCGCGGTCGTGTGTACATCCGCATCTTCCCGCAGAAGTCCTTCACCAAGCGTCCGCCGGACACCCGTATGGGTAAGGGTAAGGGCGCCGTGGAAGGCTGGGTGGCCGTCTGCCGCCCCGGCAACATCATGTTCGAAGTCGGCGGTGTGACCGAGTCCGCTGCCCGTGAGGCTCTTCGTCTCGCTTCCAACAAGCTGGGTATCCGCACCCGTTTCGTCTATCGCCAGGGCGTCGAACCCCAGGCCTAAATAAGTAAAACCTAACCTTACAGAAATTATGCCTGTCAAGAAAGCCAAAGACTTCCGCGGTATGCCCGCCAAGGAGCTCGCCGCCCACATCCGTGGTCTGCGCGAGGAGTACTTCAACCTGCGCATCCAGCAGGCCACCGGCCAGCTGGAGAACAACCAGCGCATCCGCATCGTCCGCAAGGAGCTCGCCTGCGCCCTGACCGTTCAGGGCGAGGGCAGCGCCGAGTAAACAACGAACCCCAAGGACTTAGAATATGAGCGAAGAAACTACTACGACCAAGCCCCAGGGCCTTCGTAAGACCCGCGTCGGCGTTGTGACCTCCACCAAGATGAGCAAGACCATCGTCGTGGAGTATGTGGCCCGCGTTCCCCATCCCGTGTTCAAGAAGATCGTCAAGAAGAGCAAGAAGTTCTATGCTCACGACGAGAACGAGACCGCCAAGGTGGGTGACACCGTGCGTATCCGTGAGACCCGCCCCCTCTCCGCGCTGAAGCGTTGGGAGCTCGTGGAAATCATCAAACACTAAAACGGAAAGGACATCACTGAAATGCTCCAGATGGAATCCCTCGTTCAGGTCGCCGACAACACCGGCGCCCGCACCGCCAAGATGATCGGCGTGATCGGTAAGGCTACCGACCAGGCCCACATCGGCGACATCATCACCATCCACATCCGCGAATCCATCCCCACCGCCTCCGTCAAGAAGGGCAGCGTGGTGAAGGCCGTGGTTGTCCGCACGGCTGCCCCCATCCGCCGCGATGACGGTTCCGTGCTCCGCTTCGACGGCAACGCCGTCGTCTGCATCGATAAGGACAACAACCCCCGCGGTACCCGTATCTTCGGGCCCGTGGCTCGTGAGCTCCGTGAAAAGGGCTTCATGAAGATTGTCTCCCTCGCCCCCGAGGTGCTGTAAGCGAGACAAGGGAAGGGTATTTGTTGAAGCTTATCACTTCCCCCGAAAACGCTCAGGCTCGGCAGCAACTGCTGCCGAGCCTGATGCGTTTTTCTGGGGGGGAGCGACAAATGAGCAGTTTGTCGAACTGAATGTACGAAGTACGATGTACGATGT
>CALBJX010000104.1 GCA_937893015.1 uncultured Verrucomicrobiales bacterium
TTCGTACATCGTACATCGTACTTCGTACATTCAGTTCGACAAATCCTCCTTTGTCAATTTTCCCCTCTTCCTCATGCCGCACCGCCCTATTCCCCAGCGCTTCGGCTCAAACATTCCCGGAGATATGTTTTTTTTATCGTTTTCCCGCAAAAATCCGCTTGACTTACGCCCGCGCTGCCCTATACTTACATCGTAAATCCCCGCGTATGAAAGCTCTTTCCATTCTCTCTCTTCTTGCTCTGACCGCCGTGTGCGTGCAGGCCGCGCCCGTCATCACCGGTAAGGACCTCTCCGAGGAATCCCTCAAGAAGGTCGGCACCGCCAAGCAGTCCGACAGCCTCGACCGCCACAACGCCGCCAAGGCCAAGGCCGAAAAGCAGCGCACGGACGATATCAAGGCTGCCAAGGACATCACCGAAGCCAACGACCGCGGCATGAAGAAGACCATCCAGAAGCGCCACCTCAACACCATGCTGCCCGCCTGTGAGCGCGAGCCCGAAGCTCCCCGTGAGCCCGGTAACTACGAGGTGCGCTACTAAAGCGTTGAAATGTTTCCCTTTCTTCATCCGCTCGGCGCCTTGTCGGGCGGATGTTTTTTATCAAGGCCGAAGTCCGGATTTACGGCATCAGGACGAAACGCCCTTCCCACCGCCGAAAGGCACACGCTGTTCAGCAATCTCGAACAGCTTTTAGGATGAACCGCCCTTTCGGACTTTCCCTCCCCATGGACGACCAGCGCGAATTGCCGATTAAGGACCACCTGCACGGACTGAAAACGCTCAGCCCGCTGGCGGTGTTTTTCCTGCTTTACCTCGGCACCTCCCTCGCCGCGGGGGATTTTTACAAGATGCCTGTCGCGGTGGCCTTTCTCGCTGCGTCCGTCTGGGGCTGCGCCATCAGCCGCCCGCGCCGCCTCAGCAAGCGCATCGACCGCTTTTCGCGCGGTGCGGGGCACCGCAACATCCTGCTCATGGTGTGGATTTTCATCCTCGCGGGGGCCTTTGCCCAATCAGCCAAATACATCGGCGCGGTGGATGCCACGGTGAACCTGACGCTCGCCGTGCTGCCGCCCTCCATGATGCTGGCGGGCATGTTTCTCGCCGCCTGCCTTATCTCGCTTGCCGTCGGCACCTCCGTGGGTACGATTGTGGCTCTCATGCCCGTGGCGGTCGGCATGGCGGACAAGGGCGGCATCGCCCTGCCCCTCATGGCGGGCGCCATCATCGGCGGAGCCTTTTTCGGGGACAACCTCTCCTTCATCTCAGACACCACCATCGCCGCCACCCGCACGCAGGGCTGCCACATGCGGGATAAATTCCGCGCCAACATCGCCATTGTGCTGCCGGCCGCACTGGCCGTGCTGGGGCTTTACATCGCGATGGGATGGGGCAACACGGCCGCCGCTGAAACAAGTTCCGTGGCGTGGATTCGCGCCCTGCCCTATCTGCTGGTGCTCGTCACCGCCATTGCGGGGATGAACGTCACCCTCGTGCTGCTGCTCGGCATGCTCGCCACCGGCACCGTTGCACTCTGCACCCCCTCGCTCTCGATCACGGACTGGGCGGGGGCCCTCGGCACAGGCATCACGGGCATGGGCGAGCTCATCATCGTCACCCTGCTGGCGGGAGGTATGCTGGAACTCATCCGCTACAACGGCGGGCTCACCTACCTGCTGCGCCACCTCACGGCCCACATCCGCAGCCGCCGGGGGGCGGAGTTCTGCATCGCTCTCATGGCGGTTTTTGCCAACCTCTGCACCGCCAACAACACGGTTGCCATCGTCTCGGTCGGCACGCCCGCACAGCGCCTCGCTGCGCAGTACGGCATCACCCCCGCCCGCAGCGCCAGCCTGCTGGACACCTTCTCCTGCATGGTACAGGGCCTCATTCCCTATGGGGCTCAGCTCCTCATGGGCAGCACACTGGCGGGCATGACGGCGCTTGCCATTATCCCCTATCTGTATTATCCCCTGCTGATGGGCGTTGTGGCCATGGGGGTGATTGCGTTCGGGCAGGAAAGTCGCATGCGCTGAATCTTGACAAAGGGCAGCCCGCCGTGTATAGTTCGCGCGTGAATCCGAAAAATGTCCCCTCTCTCACGCTGCCGACGAATGATTACGAGCAGATGAAAGGCATGAGCAACACGCGTTTGGTCGGCGTGCTGCGCTCCGCCGTGTTGTCCCCCGAGAGAATGGGGCGCTTCTCCCCGCGCCCGCCTGAGACGCATGATGCCTACACCATCCACCACCGCCGCAGCTGCATCGACATCGTGCTGCACCGCGAGGGCGAGGCTGTATTCTGCTGCAAATTCGTGCCCGCGGAACAGTATTGACAAATGTGAATTTGTGATAAGAAATCGACAAATCGCTCATTTCTCTCTCCGTGCGGTGGTGTGTTTTCTGTCATTCTGCCCGCAAATCATTCGCTGAGCTTGCATTGAAGAGGAAATCGGTGTACAATCCCGCACCCGCGTCGGACACGCGGGCGGGGCGTCCTGTCACGTCACCTCAGCTTTCCCCCTTTTAGCATCATGATTAAGTGGATTCTCAATAAAATCGTCGGCTCCAAGAACCAGCGCGAAGTGCGCAAGCTCAAGCCCGTGGTGAAGAAGATTCTCGCCATCGAGGAGGAGTGGAAGGGCAAGGACCGCGATTTCCTCGTGGGCAAGACGCGCGAGTGGCAGCAGCACCTGCACCGCCTCACCCCCATGGACCTGCCCACCCGCGGGCAGATTCTCTCCATGGGCTCGGAGCAGCTGCAGCAGATTGCCGACACGCTCAACACGCGTTTCGAGAGCCTGAACAAGGAGTTCCCCAAGCTGCCGCACATTGAGCCCACGCCGGAATCCATCGAGGAAGGTAAGAAGGCTTTTGCCGATATCGAGCCCAAGTTCGACAAGATGCGCGCCAAGTATCTGGAAGAAATTCTGCCCTCCGCCTTTGCCGCCGCCAAGTGCGGTGCGCGTCTGCTCTGCGGCACGGAGGTGGACGTGTGCGGCACGCCGATTCCGTGGAACATGGTACACTTCGATGTGCAGCTGCTCGGCGGTATCGCCCTGCACCGCGGCTTCATCTCCGAGATGGCCACGGGCGAAGGCAAGACCCTCGTCGCCACGCTGCCCGTGTTCCTGAACGCCCTCACGGGCCTCGGCGTGCACGTCGTCACCGTGAATGACTACCTCGCCCGCCGCGACTCCATGTGGATGGGTGCGCTCTTCCAATTCCTCGGTCTCACGGTCGGCTGCATCCAGAGCATGATGCCCAGCGATGTGCGCCGCCGCATGTACGCCTGCGATATCACCTACGGCACCAACGCCGAGTTCGGCTTCGACTACCTGCGCGACAACGGCATGGCGCAGAACAAGGAGAGCCAGGTGCAGCGCGGCCACTACTTCGCCATCATCGACGAGGTGGACTCCATCCTCATCGACGAAGCCCGCACCCCCCTCATCATCAGCGGCCCCGCCGTCATCGAGCGCGAGCAGCAGTACGACACCCTGAAACCCGCCATCGAAAAGGTGGTGAAGGCGCAGATTGACCTCTGCAACAACCTCATGACACAGGCCATGGAGGCCGGCAAGGCGGGCAACACCGACAAGGCCGGCCGCTGCCTCTTCAAGGTGAAGCTCGGCCAGCCCCGCAACCGCGCCTACATGCGCAGCCAGCAGGACCCCGACTTCCGCCGCATGGTGGAGAAATACGAGCTCTTCCTGTACCAGGACCCCCGCAAGACCGAGCTCTACAAGCTCAAGGAAGAGCTCTACTTCACCGTGGATGAAAAGACCCACGACGCCGACCTCTCCGACATGGGCCGCGAGTTCATCAGCCCCGGCCACCCGGAGGCCTTCACCCTGCCCGACATCGGCACCGAGTTCGTCAACATCGACGAGGACGAAACGCTGACCGAGCGCGAGAAGGAAGCCCGCAAGACCGCGCTGCTCAAGCGCCTCGACGAAACGGGCGCACGCCTGCACACCACGAGCCAGCTGCTCAAGGCCTACACCATCTACGAAAAGGACGTGGAGTATGTGGTGAAGGACAGCAAAATCGTCATCATCGACCAGAACACGGGCCGCGAAATGCCCGGCCGCCGCTGGAGCGACGGTCTGCACCAGGCCGTGGAAGCCAAGGAAGGCGTGGAGGTGGAGGCCGAAAACATGACCTACGCCACCATCACCATCCAGAACTATTTCCGCCTGTACCGCCGCTTGGCGGGCATGACAGGCACCGCCGAGACGGAGGCCGCCGAGTTCCACGACATTTACAAGCTCGATGTGCTGCCCATCCCCACGAACCGCCCCTGCATCCGCGAGGATTTGAACGACCTCATCTTCCGCTCCCGCCGCGAGAAGTACAACGCTGTCGTCGGCAAGATTGTGCAGCTGCACAAGAAGGGGCAGCCCGTGCTCATCGGCACCGCAAGCGTGGATGCCTCCGAAACCCTCTCCCGCATGCTCAAGTACGCCAAGGTGCCGCACGAGGTGCTCAACGCCAAGAACCACCAGCGAGAAGCCGAGATTATCGCCCTCGCCGGCCAGAAGGGGGCCGTCACCGTCTCCACCAACATGGCGGGCCGCGGCACGGACATCAAGCTGGGCGAAGGCGTGGCGGAGCTGGGCGGTCTCTTCGTGCTCGGCACGGAGCGCTATGAATCCCGCCGTATCGACCGCCAGCTGCGCGGCCGCTGCTCCCGCCAGGGCGACCCCGGTGCGTCCCAGTTCTTCCTCTCCTTCGAGGACGACCTGATGCGCAACTTCGGCGGCAGCGAGCGCATGACCAAGATGATGGACCGCTTCGGCATGCAGGACGGCGAGGCCGTGGAAAACAGCCTCATGAACAAGATCATCGAGGGCGCCCAGAAGCGTGTGGAGCAGCGCAACTACATGTGGCGCAAGCACGTGCTGGACTACGATGACGTCATGAACCAGCAGCGCATGATTGTCTACGCCCTGCGCAACGACGCCCTCCTCTCCGAAGACCCGCGCGCCATGCTCTGGGATGCGCTGGAGAGCGGTGTCAACTACAAGTGCGAAATCTACCTGAACGAGGACGACACGGGCTCCGTCCGCACCATCGACCTGCTGCAGTGGGTGAACTCCACCTTCCCCATGGGCTGGAGCGAGAAGGAGAACGACCTCAAGGGCAAGACGCCCGACGAGGTGGCCGCCCTCATCATCGGCAAGGTGAAGGAGATGTACGAAAAGAAGGTGGAGGGCGAACGCCCCGACCGCGTGGACCAGATGGAGCGCGGCATCATGCTCCAAGCTATCGACAAGCTCTGGCAGAAACACCTGACGGATATGGATGCCCTGCGCGAGGGTGTGCGCCTGCGTGCGCAGGGCCAGCGTGACCCCTTGGTGGAATACAAGAAGGAAGCCTATGAGATTTTCGAAACGCTGATGCACAACATCGACTTCGAAATCCTCAACGGCCTCTTCCGCAGCACCACAAACCTCTCCGCCTTCGAGGACTTCCTCGCCTCGCTGCCCGTCAGTCAGGCGGAGGATGAGAGCGATGACGTGACCGACATCCTCGGCAGCGGCGACCTGCTCTCCACCCTGCGCGACCAGCTCGCCATGATTCATGAGCGCCAGGCGGAACAGGCCGCCGCGCAGGCCCGACGCGAGGAACAGGAACGCCTCGCTGCCGCCACGACAGAGGCCCTCGCCGACTCCGTCCCCGCGGCGGACGACGTGCTGCCCGCGGGGGAATCCATGAGCGGTGCCATCCGCCCGCAGGACCTGCCCCGCAGCGAGAAGAAGATGGTGCTGCCCAAGAAGAAGATTTCCGTGAAGAGCATCAAGCGCCCCGCCGGCGGCGACCTCGTGCTCGAAACGCCGAACGCCCCCGTCCCCTCCATGGAGAATGAGGGCGAGACCCTCGGCAGCGCGGATTCCGGCTCCATGCTCTAAGTCTTACTTCGCCCTGCCGACCATGAACGTCCGTTCCGCGCTGGAGTATGTGCCGTATTTCCGCGGCCGTCTCTTCGTGCTCGGGATTGACGCCGCCCTGCTCGGCGCAGAGGAGCTCGTCGATGCCCTCCTCGATGTCGATGCGCTGCACGAAATCGGCGTGCGCGTGGTGCTCATTGCAGAGGGGACGGATACGTCTGTTCTTGCCCGCCGCGCCGCGGAATGCGAGCTGCACGCCGCCGTGGCGGAGCAAGCGCTTTGCGCGGGGGCTGCCGCCATCGAGCGCGTGAGCGAGATCATCGGTCGCCGCCAGGTCGCTATCGTGGCCTCGGGCGTGAGCGGGCGCTTCGATGAGGGCAGCGTGAACCTCGCCGTGCAGCTCGGGGCCTCCAAATACATCTGCCTGCAGGCGGGCGAGGTGCCCCTGCAAAACGGCACACCCATCTTCGCCATCCGCGAGAAGGAGGTGGAGAACGCCGCCCCCGCCTGCTCCCACCCGGAGGTGCTGCTGGCCGCCGCCGCCCTCTGCCGCCGCGGCATCCCCCGCGTGCATCTGCTGGACGGCCACCACCGCGGCGTGCTGCTGGATGAGTTCTTCTCCGAAGAAGGTGTCGGCACCATGGTGCACACGGACTCCTACCGCGACATCCGCCCCCTGCACGAGGACGACATCCCCGAGCTTCTCTCCATGATTGCCCGCAGCGTGGTGAATGAAAAACTCATTCCCCGCGACTACGAAGGCATCCGCGACCACCGCGACTGCTACTACGTCTACACGCTGGACGACACCATCGTGGGCTGTGTCGCCCTCTACCCCTACCCGGAGGCACAGTCCGCCGAGCTGGGCTGCCTCTTCATCAAGAAAAACTACGAGGGCCACGGCTACGGCCGCGCCCTCTGCCGCTTTGTGGAAGCCCGCGCCAAAGAACAGGGCGTGAAGACACTCTTCGCCATCTCGCAGAGTGCCGTCTCCTACTTCCGCGACCGCCTCGGCTATGCCGAGCTTTCCCGCGACGCCCTCCCCGCCCGCCGCCGCGCCTCGCTGGAGGCCAGCGGCCGCACCTCCGCCGTGTTCGGCAGGGAGCTGTGAGGCGACAAAGAGGGATTTGTCGGGATGTACGAAGTACGATGTACGATGTACGAAGTCAAATTGAGGCGCGGCTGCGCCGCGCGGAATT
>CALBJX010000105.1 GCA_937893015.1 uncultured Verrucomicrobiales bacterium
TTCGCGGGGGCGGGCTTGGCGGCGGGCTTCTTGGCGGGCTCGGCCTTCTTCGCAGGAGCGGGCTTGGCGGCGGGCTTCTTGGCGGGCTCGGCCTTCTTCGCGGGAGCGGGCTTGGCCGCGGGTTTGGTGTTCTTCTTCGTTTCCGTCTCCGTCTTGGCAGGGGCGGTCTTCTTCGTGTCAGTGCTCTTCTTCTTGGGCGTAGCCATGATGATATAAAAAAATTGCAGCGGGAGGGTATACTCCACCCTTTACACATTTTGTCAAGTGTTTGACAAAGCTGTCGGTTCTTTATATATCACGGAATCGCCGTTCCGCAACACTCGGAACGCATTATGACGCAAAATTATTCCGATGCTCCGCATTCCGCCTCAATCTCGGCGGTTTTGCGTTCAATCTCTACGGAGAGGTCCTCCCAGCGGGTGTAGAGGGCTTCGCTCTCGCGCTCCAGCTGCTGGTATTCCTGCGTGAGCTGCATGAGCTTTTCGTTGTCGCTCATGTTTTCGGGCTTCTCCAGCTCGGCGGAGATTTCCTCCTTGCGGGCATCGTGGGCGGCGATGGTCTCCTCCACCTGTTCGAGCTCCTTCTCCAGCGGGCGCAGGAGCTTAGTGCGCATCTCGCGGGCTTGGGCGCGGGCGCGGCGGGCATCCTTGCGGTTGGCGATGTTCTCCGTGGCGGCGGCTGCGGGCTTCCCTGCCCCGCCGGCGGCCTGCGCGGCCAGCTTCTCGCGGCGCTCCTCCGCTTCCACGGTCTCAAGATACTGCGACACGTTGCCGTAGAACAGGCGGGGCTTGTGACCGAGGCGGAACTCCAACACCTTGTTCACCACGGGGTCGAGGAATTGGCGGTTGTGCGACACGATGCAGTACGAGCCGGGATACTCCGCCAACGCGCGCTGCAACACATCCTGGCTCTGGAAGTCGAGGTGGTTCGTCGGCTCGTCCATAATCAGGAAGTTGGCGGGTTTCAAGAGCATGCACACCAGTGCCACGCGCGAGCGTTCCCCGCCCGAAAGCACGCCGATTTTCTTGAACACATCATCCCCGCGGAAGAGGAAGCAGCCGAGGATGTTGCGCACCAGCGGGCGCGTCTCGCGGGAAGCGGCGGCTTCCACACATTCCAACACCGTCTGCTCGTTGTTGAGCACATCCGCATGCGTCTGGGAGAAGAAGGCTACCTCCGTATGGGAGCCGAAGGAAAATTGTCCGCTGTCGGGGGCCTCCGTGCCCGAAATGAGGCGGGTGAAGGTGGATTTGCCGCTGCCGTTCACGCCCACAATGGCAATGCGGTCGCCCTTGTCCACGGTGAAATCGTAATTCTCCAGCAGGCGGATGGGGCCGTAGGCCTTGCTCGCCTTTTCAAGACGCACCACAATGTGGCCGCCGGGCGGGGGCGGCGGGAAATGAAAACTCATCACCGCGTCATCGTCCTCCACCTCAATGAGCTCTACCTTCTCCAGCTGTTTGATGCGGCTCTGCACCTGCGTGGCCTTGGTGGCCTTGGCGCGGAAGCGATCGATGAACTCCTGCGTCTTGGCGATTTCGCGCTGCTGCGCCTTCGCCTGTTTGATGAGGGCTTCTTTGCGAGCCTTGCTCTCCTTCAGGTAGAAGGAGAAATTGCCCGCGTATTCCTCCGCACGACCATGGTGGAAGGCGATAGTGCGCGACACCAGCGCATCGAGCAGCGCGACATCGTGGCTGATGATGCAGATAGCCCCGCGGTAGGCCTTCAGGCTCTGCTCCATCCAACGCTGGCTCTGCAAATCGAGGTGGTTCGTCGGTTCGTCCAGCAGCAGCACCTCCGGCTCCTGCAAGAGCAGTTTAGCGAGCGCGATACGCATCTGCCAGCCGCCCGAAAACTCTCCGCAATCGCGGGTAAAATCGCCGTCCGCAAAGCCGAGGCCGCGCAGAATGGACTCCGCTCGCGGGCGAAGGGCGGCGGCATCGCGGTCGTGAAGGATGAGCTCCAACCGCCCGATTTCCTCCAGCGTGTCGCGGTATTCAGGGGAGTCCGTCGGCAGCTGCTGCAGCTCGGCGGAGAGTTCATCCACGGTCTGTTGCAGCTCCACAATGTTGCCCACGCTGCCGAGCACCTCCTCCAACAGCGGCGTGCCGGAGATATGGATGCCATCCTGCGGCAGATAGCCGACCTTGGTGTGCTTGGGCAGCAACACCTTGCCGTGGTCGGGCTCCAGCACGCCCACGATGCACTTCATGAGCGTGGATTTACCCGCGCCGTTCTGCCCCGCAAAGGCCACGCGCTCGCCGCGCTCCACCACAAAGGAGAGCGAATCGAACAGCACGCGCGGTCCGTATTCAATGTGCAGGTCCTGAACAGCAAACTCCATGGAGAGAGAAAAGGAGCGGGAGGCACCACGCGCCGCCCGCCCGAAAAGGTTTTCTGTTGCTTACTTGCCGAGCTTGCTGTTCCAACGCTCGATGTTGCGGGCCTGCTCCTCGAAGAGGTCGCTGCAATCATCGTGGATGGTGATGCTCTTAATCGTGTCGCCCTGCTTGATGGCGTTGACGACCTTCTGGTCCTCGGCACCCTCCACCTCGCCGAAGATGGTGTGCTTGCCGTTCAGCCAATCGGTGGGCACGTGGGTGATGAAGAACTGGGAGCCGTTGGTGCCCTGCCCCGTCCACGTGCGGCCGGCGTTCGCCATGGCGAGCAGACCGGGCTTGGTGAACTTCAGGTCGGGGCGGCACTCATCGTCAAACTGATAGCCGGGACCGCCGCAACCCGTCCCCGTGGGGTCGCCGCCCTGAATCATGAAGTCGGCAATCACGCGATGGAAGGTCAGCCCGTCATAATACCCGCGCTTGGCGAGGTTCAGGAAGCTGGCCGCCGTCATCGGCGTCTTGGAAGCGAAAATCGTGAGCTTGATATCGCCCTTACTCGTCACCATCGTGATTTTCTTGTCAGTAGCCATACGGGGGCACCATACCAACCCGCAAACAACGATGCAAGCCGAAAGCGAGTCATACGGCGGGCGTGGTTACGCGGACACGTGGGGCGAACAGTCGTTCTTTTCTGTTTTCTTGACCATGTCTGCGCTCTCTGTTAGGATTCGGATATGAGCGCGGCGACATCTCCCGGCAAAACAAAACGTATCGGCAGCATTGACGGACTCAAGGGACTGGCGGCTCTGTGGATTCTCGTCTTTCATTTTCTGCTGGCCTTTGCGCCCTACGGGCATGTCGGCTTCGGCAGCGGGATTGCCGAGGAGGATGCAGCAGGCTATTTCATGAGTTACTATCCCTATTCCTGCCTGGTGCAGGCTCCCTTGGCCTTGTACCTTTTCTTCGCGCTCATTGCCTATATCCCGACCCTGCGCTACGTGAAGAAGGGCAACGAAGATTTCATCACCAAACAGGCGGTGACGCGGTATTTCCGCCTTGTCCCCGCCACGCTGGGCGGCGCGATTCTGGGCTATGCCGCCTTCGCCTTCTTGGGCAGCTACCATGTTGCCTTGGTCGAGAGCCTGCGCCCCATCACGGGTGCGCACTGGCTCGGGTCGCTCATTGACCCGGATCTGACGTGGCGCGAGGCACTGAGAGACGGCCTGTACGGGGCTCTGTTCTTCAGGATAGCCCACACCAACAGCGTCCTGTGGTGTATGCCCTTGGTCTTCATCGGCTCCTACCTGACCTACGCCGTGCTGCTGATGTTCGGCAAGCTGCGCCACCGGTGGGTGATCTATGCGGTGCTCTTCGGGCTGAGCTTTTTCTTCCCGCCCTCTGCAGTTTTCCTCGCGGGCATCGCCGCTGCGGATTTTTCTCGGAATGCCCGACCGGGCGAGCACAACAAGCTCATCGTCGCCCTGCTCCTCCTCCTCGGTCTCTTCTGCGGTTTCTACCCGCACGTGCTGCTGCCCGCTTGGCTCACCAAGCACACCCTGCTGGCCATAGCCTCCTTCCTCTTCCTGATGGGCTTCGCGCGATCGAGGCTGATGATGGTGCTGCTGGATAACCGCTTCTTTCGCTACCTCGGCGCGATTTCCTTCGGGGTTCTGCTCGTGCAGTTCCCCGTGCTGCTCAGCTTCTCCGCTTGGCTCTACCTGCAGCTCACTGACTCCGGGTTGAGCTACCCGGAAGCAACCGCGCTGACCTACGCCGCCTCGCTGCCCGTGGTGCTGGTGTCCGGCGTGCTGTTCTACCAATGCATCGAGCGCCCCATCGGCACGCTCTGCAACCGGGTGTTCGCGTTCTTTGCGGAGCAGAAGAACTGACCGACTCGCGCCGTTAAGCATCGGAGGGCATCCGCCAGTCACTGCGGAGCGAGAGGGAAACGGTGCCGACCTTGTGGGGGTACTTGTTGCGATAACAGACCTGCCGTAAAAAAGTGCAAAAAAATGACAGAGAAAAGTCTTGACTACCCCCCCCGATTGTTAAAATGCAAAGCGTTGAGTTTCAATACTTTACAGCTCAATATTAAAACAAACTTTTAACAGGTTTACTTTTAACAACTTACAAACATGAAAAAGACACTTTTCGCGCTTCTCGCGTGCGCTGCGGTCATGCCCGCTATGGCGGCGGACTATACAGTAGGGTATGCTTATTTTGACCTGAATGACGGCCAAACAAACAAAGACCTCTACAAGTTTTATGCGATTTACCAAGACACAACGGACATTGGTGACGTGGTGTCAACGATTAAAACTGACACATTCGCCGACTTCAAAACGACCTATGGCGAGGGTTTGAACTTTGAGGGTGCTGAAGCCGCCGATGGCGTTTATTTTGAGAGTTTGGCCCCTGTGGTGACTTCTCCGACCGACTTTACCAAGATTTGGGGCGTGTCTGTCTACGAGAACGGGGAAGACGCTTTGTTTGAGGTGCTTCCCGTGAGCGACTTTGTCCCCGCTAGCGCGGCTACCGGTGGTATAGCTTATATCTATTTTGACAGCTGGACCACTCCCGGCGAATATGTCGCCTTCAACTCCGGCTCTCCCGCCACCCCCGAACCCGCCACGGCGACCCTCTCCCTGCTGGCTCTCGCGGGTCTTGCTTCCCGCCGCCGCCGCAAGTAAAGATTCCCCAAAAAGTAAAGAGTTGCACCTCGTCGGCTTCGGTCGGCGGGGTGTTTCTCTTTGCACCTCATGATCGAGCCATAGGGATAGTTGACAAATGAGGATTTGTAGGGATGTACGATTTACGATTTACGATGTACGAAGTGTAAATTATGGCGCGGCTGCGCCGCGCGGGGAAGATGGACAAAGGACGCAAAGCGCGTATGAAAAGTCAGCTATTGATGAACGCTTTGCGTCCTTTATCCCTTTTATCCTTGCGAGCGAAGCGAGCGGAACTCAAACTTCGTACATCGTACATCGTACTTCGTACATTCAGCTCGACAAATCCTCATTTGTCGGGAGCTATGGGATGGCAATGAAATGAGAATTGGGCGCACCTCAATCCAGCTGCCCCAGCCACTCATTTGCCACGGCGTCGGAGGGCATGCGCCAATCGCCGCGGGGCGAGAGGGCAATGGTGCCGACCTTGGGGCCGTCGGGGATGCAGCTGCGCTTGAACTGCTGCATGAAGAAGCGACGGATGAAGGTCTTGAGGGTGCTGTCCACCAGCGCGTCTTCATACTCGCCCGCAAAGGCCGCTTTGGCGAGATACGCGAGCTTTTCCGGCTCTGCGCCGTACTTGATGAAGTGGTAGAGGAAGAAGTCGTGCAGGTCGTAGGGCCCCAGAATGTCCTCCGTCTTCTGCTCGATGGAGCCGTCGTCGCTCGGCGGCAGCAGCTCGGGGCTCACGGGCGTGTCGATGATATCTTGGAGCACGGCGGCGAGCTCTTCCCCGCTCTGCTTCGCCACATGGGAGATGAGGCAGCGGATGAGCGTCTTGGGGATGGAGCAGTTGACGGCGTACATGCTCATGTGGTCGCCGTTGTAGGTGGACCAGCCGAGCGCAATCTCGGAGAGGTCCCCCGTGCCGACCACCATGCCGCCCGTCTTGTTGGCGAGATTCATGAGAATCTTCGTGCGCTCGCGGGCCTGCACGTTCTCGTAGGTCGTGGTGCGCAGGGCGGGGTCGAAGTCGAGGTCCTTGAAATGCAGCAGGCAGGCTTCTTTGATGTTCACCTCCTTAAAATCCGCGCCCAGCAGTTCAATCATCTTCACCGCATTGGCATAAGTGCGCCCCGTGGTGCCGAAACCGGGCATGGTGACGGCGCGGATGGTGCTCATGGGCAGCCCGAGCAGCTTGCAGGCGCGGGCGCAGATGATGAGCGCGAGCGTGCTGTCCAAGCCGCCCGAGACGCCGATGACCAGCGTCTTGGCGTGCGTGTGCTCCATGCGCTTGGCAAGCCCCGCCGTCTGGATGGAGAGAATATCCTCGCAGCGTTCGGGCGCTTCCGCCGCACTCGGCAGGAAGGGGCGCGGCGGCAGCGCAGCATAGGAGAGGTCGCAGCCGTGAACGGCGACGGGCACCTCCACCACGCGGGCGGCGGGCACGGCGGCGTGCGCACGGCTGTCATTAAACGAACTTTCGCTCAGGCGTGCGGCCCCGAGGCGGGCGCAGTCGATATCCGCATAAATCACCTGCGACTCGCGGCAGAAACGTTCGCTCTCCGCTGCAATGCGGCCGTTGTCCGCGATGAGGGCATGGCCGCCGTAGACGACATCCTGCGTGCTCTCCCCCACACCCGCGGAGGAGAAAACGTAGGCCGCGAGGCAGCGGGCACTCTGCTGCGCGATGAGGGCGCGGCGGTAGGGTGCCTTGCCCGCCAGTTCATCGCTGGCGGAGGGGTTGAAGATGACACGTGCGCCCTGCAGGGCAAGGCGGGAGCTGGGGGGCATCACGCTCCACAGGTCCTCGCAGATTTCGATACCGAAGGTGAGATCCTCCCCGTTGGCATCGCGGAAGATGAGATCCGTGCCCAGCGGCACACGCACACCGCCGTAGGTCACGCTGTCCGTCGTCAGCTCGCGCGCGGGGCGGAACTGGCGCTGCTCGTAGAACTCGCGGTAGTTCGGCAGAATGCTCTTGGGCACAAAGCCGTGCACGCGCCCGCCCTGCACCACGGCGGCGACGTTGAAGAGCCCGTCCTGAATCACCATCGGCACATCCACGATGGCGGTGATATCCGTTTCCTTGGTCTCCGCCGCAATCTCCTGCAAGCCCCACAGGGCAGCTTGCAGCAGCGTCGGCTGGTGGAAGAGGTCGCCGCAGGTGTAGCCAGTCAGGCACATCTCAGGGAAGAGGACGATGTGCGCGCCGTTCGCGGCGGCTTCCTTCAGGCAGGCCGTCACGGCGGCGGTGTTGAACTCCACATCCGCCACGCGCACCTGCGGCGTGGCTGCGGCAAAACGGTAATATCCGTAGGTACTCATCTCGTCGCCTATTATGGCGATTTCCAAGTCGTAAGTCAACTGTCAACTTTTTTCCTCCGCCCTTCATTTTTCTTGTTCATTCGGCGATTTGCCGTATTATAAGGTAGAGGAAGCACGGCTCTCCGAACCATGATGAACGATACCGAACAGACCGAACCCGCCGCCGATATGCCCGCGGCTTCCCCTGCCGCCCCCGCTGCCCCCGCGCCGTGGACTTTCTTCAACGGCGTCTACCGCGCACGCTTCTGCTGCTTCAAGGGGCGCGCGGGTCGCAAGGAGTATTGGTACGCCTTCCCGACCCTTGTCGCGCTCGACCTTCTGCTCCGCATGGGGAATAAACTTGCCTTTCTGGGTTATGATGCCTTCTTCGAGCAGAGTTGGGGCGTCGGCATCGTGTTAGGCTGGTGTATTCTGGGGCTCCTTGTATCGGTGCTCGTCCTCATCCCTTGGATGGCGCTGACCGCTCGGCGTCTGCATGACATCGGGCTGAGCGGCTGGTTTGCGCTCGTCTTCTTCATCCCGTGGGTGGGCTACCTGTTCATCCTCCTCTGCGGGCTCATTCCCTCGGCAGCGCCCAACAAATGGGGGAACGGTCCGGAGGGCCCCGCCGTGCGATAATGTTCCGCTTGCCCTCTTCCCTCCATCATGAACGACAGCACTCAAGCGAACAACGCCTCCGCGCCGTGGAGCATCCGCAAGGCCCTTGTTTCCGTCTACCTCGCGCGCTACTGCCAATTCGACGGGCGCGCGAGCCGCAAGGAGTTTTGGTACGCCGTCCTGCCCACCCTCGCCGTCATCATCCTGTACAGCGTCGCCATGAACAGCGTGCCCCTTTTCCTCGCCGAACAGGCGGGCTTCATCGTCCGCATGGTGATGCTCACCCTGCTCCTTGTCGCGGTGGTGATGGCACTCATTCCGTGGATAGCTCTGCTGGTGCGCCGTCTGCACGACATGGGGCTGAGCGGCGGGTTCGCCCTCATCATTCTCGTCCTTGGGTGGGTCGGCAGGTTGTTCCTCCTCGTCTGCTGTCTCTTCCCCTCAGAAGGCGCCAACAAATGGGGACGCCGCTCGGATGAGCCTGCCGAATGGTAACGCGATAAAAAGTCAGAGTCGCCCTCTACCCAACACTTTCTCCTTGTATCCTCTCCGCACATGTGCCATGATGAGGGCATGAGCGAACTCTACCATGTCGCGCGCCCCGACGGCACGCAGTACGGACAGATGACCAAGGACGAGATTCAGGCGAAGTGCATCAACGGCACGCTGCCCGCCGACACCCTCGTATGGACGGAAGGTTGGGCCGACTGGCGCCCTGCCGACACCCTTTTTCAGCAAGCGGCAACGCCGCCGACACTCCCCGGCACGGGCGCATGGGGTATTCTCTCCGCGCTTCAGTCCGTCTATGTGGACCGCTACTGCACCTTCGAGGGACGCGCGGGGCGTCCGGAGTATTGGTTTGCCGCGTTAGGCTCCATCATTGTCTCGTTTTTAGCGCTTCTGCTGGGTGTCGCTATCTTCCTTGGCGTGCTGGCGTTGGATGAGACTATCGGCGCCGCCGTAGGAATCGGGCTCCTCGTTCTGCTGGGCATCGCCCTTGTCCTGACCATCATTCCCAACATCGCCGTCACCGTGCGCCGTCTGCACGATGCCGGGTTCAGCGGCTGGTTCTACCTGCTCAGCCTCATTCCGAATATCGGCGGCCTCATTCTTCTGGTCTTCGCCGTGCTTCCCTCCGCCGCGCCCAACCGCTGGGGCACAGGCCCCGAGGAGCCGCTGCGATAGGTTTTTTCTTTCCGAAATGGACACCACCTATCATGTCGCCTCGCCGAACGGCACCACATTCGGCCAAATGACACAAGACGAAATCATCGCCAAATCAGCGAGCGGTGAGCTGCCCGCCGACGCGCTGATTTGGGCGGAGGGCATGGCCGACTGGCAGCCGGCGAGCACACTATGCCCGCCCCCTGTGAACGCGGCGCCATGGGGCATAATGTCCGCGCTCAAGAGCGTGTATTTCTCCCGTTACTTCGATTTCCGCGGTCGAGCCTGTCGTTCGGAGTACTGGTACGCCTACCTCGGCACCATCCTCTTCACCTTGCAGTATTCCCTCGTCGGCGGATTTCTGGCCGCCCTCCTTTTCAGAGGCAAAGGAGCCGATGTCATGGGTGCCGTGTTGCTTTTCCTTCCGCTGATTCTCTTCGCGCTCTACTCCATCATCCCCGGTCTTGCCGTCATGGTGCGCCGTCTGCACGACATCGGCATGAGCGGCTGGTTCTATCTCATCAACTTCGTTCCCTACGTCGGTCCGCTGTTCCTCCTCGTCTGTGCCGTTCTCCCCTCCTCCGCGCCCAACCGCTGGGGTACGGGTCCCGAAGACCCTGTCAGGTAATCGAAGAGACATCGACACAGGAGGCGCGTCCTCTTTTTTGAATCTTTCGACGGGAATGTCGCGTTCCCCTCTTGAAATACGTGCACGATAGGGGTAGAATAAGCCCATGAAAGCAGCTTTGCTCCTTACCTCCGCCCTCAGCATTGTCCTTCTCAGCAGTTGCGACCTCGTTAAAAAAATCACCACACCCGGGGAATACCACCCCGAGTACATGAACGAGAGCTCCGCTCTGGATGGTGTCGGCGCACAAGCCGCACGGGATGCCCAGCGCAATGCTCTGGTGCAGGAAGGAACCTTTGCCCCGGGCGACACGCTTGATGTGCATGAGAGCAAAGTTTACCTCTTCTCCCGTAATCCTGACAAAAATGAGGATGCCACCGGCAAGATGGTCACCACGGACAAAGCCAAAATCATCTCCTGCGAAGGGCTCTACTATTTTGTCGAGGTTGATGACGGCACCAAGGGCTTCCTGCGCGAAAGCGATTTGGTGAATCCCGTCAAACTTGTAGCGACGGACGGATTCCTGCTGCCCAACGGGGAAACGCCCGGGCCCGAAGGCTGGGCGGAGGGCGATGTAACGCAGCCCGACGTCGTGCAGCTGGACTCCAACCAAACCCTCATGACGAACGCCAACGGCCGCACCGTGGTGGTAGTGGGTAAAAAGTCTGAAAAGACGGACGATTTCGAAGCACGCAAGAAGGCTCTCTTGGAGGGAAAATCCGAGGCCAAGCCCGACATCCCCGCTCCTGCCCCCGCGTACGAGGATCTGCCTGAACCCACGGCAGGCTACTGACGACCTGCCCCATCGCCATGGAACAGGCGATTGACAGATTTCTTCTCTACCTCGCAGCCGAACGAGGACTGAGTGCGCAATATCGCCGCTCCGTGGAACAGACACTCTGTTCCTTCGCCGCCTGGTGCCGCACACACAAGCTCACGTGGGCAGACGTCCGCCCCGACACCTTCACGGCTTACCGAAAGGAACGGAGGCTGGCGGGCATCGCCCCTTCCTCCCTGCGCGTGGAGACTGTCCATCTGCGCATCTTTTTCCGCCACCTGCACCACGAGGGGCAACTGCCGAGCGACCCGGCAGCCCTGCTGGAAAGCGGTAAGCCCGCGCGACGCATCCCCGAAACCCTCGCTGCGCCCGAAGTCAACACCCTGCTCTCCTCCATCGACCCGACGGCAGGACCGCTGGACTGCCGCGACCGCGCCCTGCTGGAAATGCTCTACGGCAGCGGGCTGCGCGTCAGCGAGCTTGTTACGCTGCGAGCCGCGCAGGTGGATTGGGATGAAGATTTCCTCCGCATCACGGGCAAGGGCAGCAAGACGCGCTATGTTCCCCTCGGCAAGGTTGCGGCACAGGCTCTGCGGGATTACCTGACAAACGCCCGCCCCACGTTGCTGCGCAATGAGCGCCGCGCGGACACGCTCTTTCTCTCTGTCCGCGGCGAAGCCCTCACGCGCGAGCGCGTCCGCCAAATCATCAAAAAACGCGCTGCGCTGGCAGGGCTCCCGGAGAACGTCTACCCACACCTGCTGCGCCACTCCTTCGCCACGCATCTGCTGGAAAACGGCGCCGACCTCCGAGTCATCCAAGACATGCTCGGCCACGCCGACCTCGCCACCACGCAAATCTATACCCACGTCGATCGCAAACGGCTGGTGAGCATGATTGAAACCTTCCACCCGAGAGGCAGGAAGGGATAAAAAGCATAAAGATATGTGTGCCTCTCTGCTCCGAGAAGCAGCGCGGGGGTCAAGTCTCCTGCCACACGGCGCGGATTTTAGCCATCGTGACGGACACGCTGTGCCTTTCGGGGGCTTCGCTCTCGTAAAAGCGGAGGAAGTCCTCAATCACCTCCCGATTCTTCCGCACCGTGTCGGGGTTCCACTCCGCATGAAATCCGATAGTGTTAAGAAGGTTGCGGAAATACTTCCCCGTAGCGGAGCATAAAATCAGAGCCCCATTCCTCAAACATCCGCTGCGCGGCCTCGCAGGAAAGCCCAAGGAAGTCTTCCGCGATAGACTGCGCATCCAAGTCCTCGGGGACGCCCACCAACTCAAGCAGGCCGGGAATGGGTGCTGCGGGCATGACGGCAGGCGTCTTCATGAAGGCACGGTAGCACAGAACGCGGAGCGGAGACAAGTGAAAAAAACGCCACAAAGTTAGGAAAAGCGTAGAATCTTCTTGTCATGCCCGCCTGTTTGCGCTAAAAAGAGTGTAGGGACAAAGAAAAACCCCTACTTTTTAACTATGGAAACGACTCTGAAACTCCACGGCCTTGTTGCGGCAACGCACACCCCCATGAATGCTGACGGCACCTGCAACCCCAACGCGGTTGACGCACAGGCGAAGTTCCTTGCTGAGCAGGGTATCAAGATGACCTTCATCACGGGCTCCACGGGTGAATCCGCCCACATGCAGCTCACCGAGCGCATGGAGAACATGGCCGCTTGGGGTGAAGCCAAGAAGAAGTACGGCATCGGCTTCGTGGTGCACACGGGCGGCAACAGCGTGTACGACGGCCGCGAGCTCGCCGCCTACGCCGCCAAGTGCGGTGCGGACGGCACGGCCAGCAACTCCCCCTGCTACTTCAAGCCCGGCACCGTGGAGGCTCTTGCCGACTGCGCCGCCTTCGAGGCTTCCGGCGCTCCCGAGCTTCCCTACTACTTCTACGACATCCCCGTGCTGACGCACGTGGCCTTCAACCCCTGCAAGATTATCGACGCGATGGCCGCCAAGATTCCGAACTTCTGCGGCATCAAGTTCACCAACCCCGACCTCGCCCTCTACATGGACGCCCTCACCAAGGACGGCGGCAAGTGGGACATTCCGTGGGGTGTGGACGAGTGGTTCCTCGGCGCTCTCGCCACGGGTGCCAAGGGCGGCGTGGGTTCCTCCTTCAACTATGCTCCCAAGCTGTATCAGGACATCATCAAGTCCTTCAACGAGGGTGACATCGAGCACGCCCGCCACCTGCAGAAGCTGTCCGTGCAGATGATCAACATCATCGCCTCCAAGGGCTACATGGGCTGCTGCAAGCAGATCATGGGCTGGTGGGGTGTGGACCTCGGCCCCGCCCGTCTGCCCATGGGCACGCCCGATGCCGCCACGGTGAAGCAGCTCAAGGACGAGCTCACCGCCATCGGCTTCTTCGACTGGGCCATCAACAAGTAAAGCTCTATCCCCCCATTCCGTTATGGATACGCAAGCTCTGGGTCAGTTTTACAAGGATAAACTGCTCAACGAGGTGGAGCCTTTCTGGTTCCCCCGCTCTGCGGACAAGGTGAACGGCGGCATCTACCACTGCTATGATGCCGACGGCACCTTGGTGGACACCGACAAGAACGTCTGGGCGCAGGGCCGCATGGCGTGGATGCTGCTCACCTGCTACAACAGCATCGAGCAGCGCCCCTACTGGAAGGAAATCGCCGAAAGCGCACTGACCTTCCTGGAGGAGAAGTGCGTGGACCCCTCTGACGGCCGCATGTACTTCCATGTCGCCGCGGACGGCACGCCCATCCGCAAGCGCCGCTACGCCTACAGCGAATGTTTCGCCGCCATTGCCTGGGCCGCCCACTACGGCGCCACGGGCAGTGCCCACAGCGCGGAGCGCGCCCGCCACTGGTTCGACATCTTCGCCGACATCTTCTTCACCCCCGGCAAGATGGCCCCCAAGACCACGGGCAAACGCCCCGGCGAGAACCTCGGCTGCCGCATGATTATGCTCGTCACCGCTCAGGAGATGCGCAAGTACCTCGGCGATGCGGACGGCTTCTACACCGCTTGGATTGACCGCTGCATCAAGGACCTGCAGACCCTCTTCCTGCACGAGGACATCAAGGCCGTGCTGGAGAATGTGGCCCCGGACGGCAGCATCATCGACCACTTCGACGAGCGCACGCAGAACCCCGGCCACGCCATCGAGGGTGCCTGGTTCATTCTGGAGGAAGCCCGCTACCGCGGCGCAGAAACCCACAAGGACCTCATCGATACCGCCTGCAAGATGATTGACTGGTCGCTGGAACGCGGCTGGGACCCCAAGTTCGGCGGCCTGCTGTACTACACGGATGTGTTCGGCGGCCCCGTGCAGGAATACTGGCACAACATGAAGTTCTGGTGGCCGCATGATGAAGCCCTCATCGGCACCTGTCTCGCCTATGTGATGACGGGTGACGAGAAGTATGCCGAATGGCATGAGCGCATCCGCGAGTGGTCCTTCTCCCACCTCCAGGACCCGGAGCACGGCGAGTGGTTCGGCTACTGCGAGCGCGACGGCTCCCCCGCCAACGGCCTCAAGGGCTCCATGTGGAAATCCTTCTTCCACCATCCCCGTGCGCTGTGGAACTGCGCCCACTACTTCGGCGCCATCCCCGAGCCCACGACACACCATTAACCCCCTCCTCTTTCCTCACCTACCATGATTATCGGTATTCTCAACTCCGGCGGCGACTGCCCCGGTATTAATGCCGTCATCGAAGGATACGTCTCCGCGGCCTACCGCCGCGGCTGGCGTGTCATCGGTTTCCATGACGGTTTCGAAGGTCTGCTGCCCGTGGCCGGCGGTCGCCGCTACGAGCTGCTCACCCCGCAGAAAACGCACCAGATTCGCTCCACGGGCGGTACCATCCTCGGCACCACCAGCACGGGCAACTTCAAGATTCACATCAACAAGCTCGGTCGCGCCTCCATCGACAAGGACATGCTCGCCAAGGCCAAGAAGACGATTACCGCTCTCGGTCTGGAAGCTCTCGCCGTGGTGGGCGGCAGCGGCTCCGCCCGCACCGCCAGCCTGCTCTCCGATGAAGGTCTGCCCGTCATCTCCATCCCCAAGACCATCAACAACGACCTCTGCGAAGCCTCGGACTACACCTTCGGTTTCCAGAGCGCCGTCTCCGTGGTGTCCGACTCCATCGACCGCATCCGCACCACTGCCAACTCCCACCAGCGCATGATGGTGGTGGAAGTGATGGGCGACCAATCCGGCTGGATTGCCCTGCACAGCGGCATCTCCACGGCGGCGGATGTCGTGCTCATCCCCGAGATTGACTTCGACCTCCAGAACGTGGTGGACTGCATCAAGGCCCGCAAGGCCGCCGGCCAGCGCGAAATCATCGTGGTGGTCTGCGAAGGTGCCAGGCTCAACGGCGAGCTCATCACCGTGCACAACAAGGAGAAGGGCGAAGAACGCCTCGGCGGCATCGGCAACCGACTCTCCCGCATGCTGCAGGAGCTCACGGGCATCGAGACGCGCTACTGCGTGCTCGGCCACACTCAGCGCGGCGGCACGCCCTGCGCCTTCGACCGAATTCTCGCCCTGCGCTTCGGCGTGGAGGCTGTGAAGCTCATCGAACGCCGCGAGTTCGGCAAGGCTCTCACGCTCAACGGCCCGAACGTGCAGACCGTCTCCATTGACGAGGCCGTGAAGTCCCTGCGCCTTGTGCAGCCCGACAGCCAGATTATCCGCACAGCCCGCGATCTGGGCATCATCTTCGGTGACCGCGCTCCGGACAAGCTCATGAGCGAGCAGGCGCAGGCCGTCGCGGCCAAGGAAGCCAAGGCCGCCGCGAAGGAAGCCAAAGCAACCAAGACGAAAAAGTCCGCTAAGAAGGCATGAAGAAGCCCCTGACCATTCTCTGCTCTCTCGCCGCCGTTGCGGCGTCGCTGCTCCCCTCCTGCACCTCTACGGAAGGGGTGCTGCCGGAGAACACGACGCCCAGCTACGTCTGCGTGGAGGTGAACTCGGGTCGCGTGCTCTATGCTTCCAATGCGACGGAAAAACGCCCCATCGGCATGTTGGCCAACGTGGCCACAGGCTGCGTGGTGACGGACTGGGTAAAGGCTGCGAACGTCAACCTCGACACGCAAATCACGGTGCCGCAGGAGGCAGTGCGCTGGCCTAAGACCAATTTGCTGAACCTCAAGCCCGGCGAAACGCTCTCCATCCGCGATGCTCTGTATTCCACTCTCATGTGGGATGACAGTGCCAGCGCCATGACGCTCGCCTACGCCTGCGGTTCCGCCATCAGCTCCGGTAATCCTGCGGGTGCCTTCGTGGACCAGATGAACCGCCTCGCGGCGCGTCTGGGCATGCACTCCACCTACTTCAAGGGGCCGAGCGGCGCACAGGTCTCCCAATCCACGGCACGCGACATGGCTCTGCTGGGCATGTACGCCACGGGCAATGCCGCCCTCCTCGGTGTCTGCTCCCGCCCCGGCGAGACGATTACCATCCACTCCCCCGCCGGCAGCCGCACGCAGACCGTGCGCAACAACAACAAGCTGCTGTCGTTCTCGGAACACGTGGACGGGCTGAAAGCGGCAAACTCCCGCAGTGCCGGAGCCTGCATCATGGTCACCGCTACGCGTCAATCCGTCAAGCGTCCGCATCCCGTCTCCGGGCAAATTGCGACCTTCGGTCAGCGTCTCATGGTCGTCATGCTCGGCATGCCGAACTCCTCCAATCGCAACAACACCGCCGCCAAATTCCTGCGCGACGGCTGGGACGAATGGGAACAGTGGCTGCCCACCAACGACACCAAGGATTCTTCCAAATTCATTCAACTTCCTCACTAACAACATTCTCCTCTCATGAATATCGGTATTCTTAACGCCGGCGGTGACTGCCCCGGTCTCAACGCTGTGATTGAAGGCGCCGTGGGTGCTGCTTCCGCCCGCGGGTGGACGGTCTACGGCTTCTACGACGGCTTCGAGGGTCTGCTCTCCACGCCCGACAATGAGCGTTGGCGCATCCTCACGCCCGAGAACTGCCACAACATCCGCTCGGAAGGCGGCACCATTCTCGGCACCGTCAACAAGGGTAACTTCACCGTCAAGAGCGGCGTCGGCGGCCGCATGCAGATTGCCCAGCACGTGCTGGACCAGAGCAAGGCCACCGTTGAACGCCTCGGGCTGGAAGCCCTCATCGTGGTGGGCGGCGACGGCTCCCAAACCATCGGTCTGGAGCTCCGCCAAATCGGCCTGCCCATCGTGGGCGTGCCGAAGACCATCGACAACGACCTCGGTGCCACGGACTACACCTTCGGTTTCTGGACCGCCGTTTCCATCGTGTCCCAGAACCTCGATCGTCTGCGCACCACGGCCTACTCCCACCAGCGCATGATGGTGGTGGAAGTGATGGGCCGCCACGCGGGCTGGATTGCCCTCTACGGCGGTATGGCCGGCGGTGCGGACGTCATCCTGATGCCCGAAATCGAGTTCACGCTCGAAGACGTGGTCCGCAAGGTGGAGCTGCTGAAAGCTCTCGGCCAGCGCGAAATCATCGTGGTGGTCAGCGAGGGTGCCAAGATTGCGGGCAAGCTTCTCACGCTGGATGAAGAGACGAAGGGTGAAGTGCGCCTCGGCGGCATTGCCAACTTCCTCTCCACCAAGCTGGAGACCATCACGGGCATCGAGACGCGCTACTGCGTGCTGGGTCACATCCAGCGCGGCGGCTCTCCCATTCCCTTCGACCGCGTGCTCGGCGTGCGCTGCGGTGCCAAGGCCATCGACCTCATCGAGGACGGCAAGTTCGGTGAAACCGTTGCCCTCAACGGCATCGACATGGTGTCCATGCCCATCGAGGAGGCCGTGCGCACCCTGCACCTCGTCGACAGCAAGAGCCAGATTGTCGAAACCGCCAAGGAAATCGGCATCAGCTTCGGCGACGCTGAAAGCTGATTTGATATGTACAAATCATTTGAATAACGGCGCGGCTGTACCGCGCAGGATAAAGAAAACGCTCTGACGATGACGTCAGAGCGTTTTTTATTCGGCAAGAATGTCCAATGCACGGAGGCGGACGCAGGAGGCAAAGTGGGTCTCCTGCAAGCGGGTGCGCTGCGCATTCAAGGCGGCGTAGGACATGTTCGCCGCTTTCATGGCATCTGCCTGCTCGGGAGTGAGCTGCGTCTGTGGGTCTTTGAGCACAAAGAGGGTGCGGGCGGTCGTCAGCAGACGTTGCACGACGGGACGAGCAGCAAGAGCAGCCTGCTCCGCGCTCTCCTTGTCCTGCACCCTCGCATAGATGGTGGCCAGCTCGGCATAATCGCGCTGCATGAGGCGGAAATCCGCCGTCATTTCCGCCGCGGTCGGCGGGCGAAGCGGCACCATATTGAACGCATCAGCCAAGGGGAGGAACGCCGCCAGAGCCACGGCATCCTCCGGGCTGACATCGGCCTCCGTCACCAGCAGGCGCACGGCGAGTTCATCCGTGCGGTAGGCGTGCAGCACCAGCTCCAGCAGATTATTCCACGCATGCTCCTGCGGGCGGGAGAGATTGCCGTCCGCAAAGCGTTGGAAGATGGTCGCCAAAATCTCGGGGGCCTCCGTCTCCCGCGCAATTCCCGCAGAGGCTGTCTCGACATCGGCCGTAGCGCGGTGTCCCGCTTGGCGGATGAGCGCCCAGCGCAGCAGCAGCGTTTCCTTGACGGCAGCCTGTTGCTGTGCAAAGACCATGGCAGGCATGGTGCGCATCTGCTCCATGGTCGGGGGCAGCGGCAGCCCCGCCTCCTCCAGCGAGACAAAGGGCTCCTGCCCCAAAGCGGCACATTGCTCGGGCGTGAGCGGCAGCATATCCGCCACCGCAGGCAGCAGAGCCAGAACCGCCGCTGTCACCGCCTTGCGCATGTGTCCCCCTCTCAGGCAGCAAAGGCGCCCATGTAGAACTTTTTCTTGCCGCGGCGGATGATAACCACCTCACCCTCCAGAGCCATAGCGGGCGTCACCTCGAAGGCGGCATCCTTCACCACCTCGCCGTTGAGGGAAATCGCGCCGTTGCCGATGAACTCGCGAGCCTCGCGCTTGGAGGCGCAGACCTTGGCATTCACCAGCACATCGGCCAGCGGACCGGGTGTCAGCGTTACCTGCGGCACATTCTTCATGCCCGCCTTGATGTCGCGGAGGGACAGGGCCTTGAAATTGCCGGCAAAGAGCTTTTCGCTGATATCCACGGCGTGCGCAAACTCTTCCTCGCCGTGCAGGTCGGTGATGATGGCCTTGGCGAGTGCCTTCTGGGCAAGGCGCTGCTCGGGGTGCTCGCTGTGCTGCGCTTCAATCGCCATGATTTCCTCGGGCGTGAGGAAGGTGAGGCGCTTGAGGTAGGAGATGACGCAGGCGTCATCCGTGTTGAGGAGGAACTGGTAGAGCTCGTAGGAGGAAGTCTTGTTCTTATCCAGCCACAGGGCGTTGCCCTCGCTCTTGCCGAACTTGTTGCCCTGCGCATCCGTCACCAGCGGCATGGTGAGGGCAAACACCTCGTCGCCCGTGGTCTTGCGAATCAGCTCGATACCCGTGGTGATGTTGCCCCACTGGTCGCTGCCCGCCACCTGCAGGTCCACGCCGCGCGTCTCGTGCAGGTGCTTGAAGTCGATGGCCTG
>CALBJX010000106.1 GCA_937893015.1 uncultured Verrucomicrobiales bacterium
TTCGTACATCGTACATCGTACTTCGTACATTCAGTTCGACAAATCCCTCTTTGTCCGGCAGACATCAATACGTCTGCACAGCGGAGGCGGGCAGTGCGGCCTCGGGTTCGGGGACGCGGTTGCAGAACTCTGCCGTGTTTTTCAGGTAATCGTTCCACTCGAGGAAGGACATGGGGCGTTCCGTGTGGCAGTAGAAGCGGAATTGGGTGATGCGTTCCTCGGCCTCTCGCAGGATGCCCTGCGGCACCTCGCGGGCGATGGCAGCGGCAATGCCTTCCAGATGCTCGCAGACATCGTGGCAGACGAGGGGGAGGTCGCAGCCGGCCTTCAGTGCCAGCGGAACGGATTGCTCCGGCGTGTAGCGCTTGGCGATGGCACCCATGCAGAGGTCATCCGTGAAGACGATGCCTTCATAGCCCAGTTGGCGACGCAGAAAGTCGCGGATGAGCGCGGGTGAGAGGGAGGTCGGCAGCTCTGCATCTATCTCGGGGATGAGGAGGTGCGCAATCATCACGGAGGGAAGCTCGGGGGCCAGCGCATTGAAGGGGATGGCGGCACCTGTCAGAAAATCGTCCGTGGTGCCGTGCAGCACGGGGAGGTCGAGATGCGGGTCGCTTTCGGCTTCGCCCATGCCGGGGAAATGCTTGCCGCAGGTGGCGATATCGCGCTGCCGCATCTGCCTGTTCCAGACGCCGGCGTTGGAGATGACTTGTTCGGCGTCGCGCCCCCAGCAGCGGCCGGGCAAGGCGTTGGCGTAGCGGCTCGCCATATCCAGCACGGGGCCGAAGACAGTATTCACGCCCAGCGTGTGCAGCCCCGCAGCGTTGTAGAGGGCCGCTTGGCGGATGAGGTGTTGGTCCCCCTTCCCCGCCAGTGCGGCGGCGGAGGGCAGATGCACGCCGATATCCGCCGTGCGCACGACGCGGCCACCCTCCTGGTCAATGGCGATGATGGGTTCGTCTTCCCCGCGCGTCAGGCGGCGCAGTTCGTCCGTCAGCTCGCGGCAGAGCTCGTAGTCCGTGATATTGCGGGTGAACAGGATGTAGCCCGCGGGTTGCAGCCGCGTGAAGAGCTGCCGCTCGCGCTCCGTGAGCACGGGACCGGAGATGCCGGCGATGAGAGGAAGCATGGGGAATGTACGATTTACGATGTACGAAGTACGATTTGAAAAGTGAGGCTCGCTGTCGCTCGCGGGGAGGGAGACAATCCGCCTGACGTTGCCGTCAGGCGGATTGTGGGAAGAGGGAGCGACGCGGTTTTCCCTTACTTATCGCCGAAGATGCTCTTGCGGGTGAAGAGGGGGAAGACGGGAACGCCGCGGCCTTCGATGGCTTCGCGACCGCCTTCTTCGCGGTCGACGAGGACGAGGGCAGCGACGACCTTACCGCCTTCGGCTTCGATGGCATCGATCGCCTTGATGGTGGAGCCGCCCGTGGTGATGACGTCATCCACCACGATAATGCTCTGGCCGGAGGTAAAATTGCCCTCGATGCGCTTGCCGCGGCCGTGGTCCTTGGCTTCCTTGCGAACAGTGAAGACGTTGAGGGGCTTGTCGGAGGAGGCACTGTACATGCCGATGGCCAGCGAGATGGGGTCGGCACCCATGGTCATGCCGCCGATGGCGGTCGCCTCGGGGAACTTGGGCAGGATTTCATCCTGCACGAGCTGCCAACCGACTTCGCCGATGAGGTTCGCGCCCTTCGCGTCCAGCGTGGTGACGCGGCAGTCGCAGTAGAGGTCGCTTTCCTTGCCGGAAGCGAGGATGAAGTGCCCCGTCTTGATGGATTTGGCGAGGAGAATTTGCAGCAGTTCATTCTTGGCGTTACTCATAACGCCGCTATTCTACCCCCGTCAGCAACAGAAATCAACGCAAAAGAACGCCCGACGACAAAGACAAGGCTGCCGACGGGCAAAAAGCGGGCAGTGCGCCCACGCAGCGGATACTACAGACGGGACTCGAACCCGTACAGCCCGAAAGCCGGGAGATTTTAAGTCTCCTGCGTCTACCATTCCGCCACTGTAGCTCGTTGCGTGCGCTCATTCAAGCACAGTTTGCCCCCGGAGGCAAGGAAAAAGCATGTCTCCGGGATTCTTCCATGTATGCGCGATACACGCTGAACGATAGGGGGGCATATTTCGGTGTCCGCATACCGAGAAGGAGCGAGCGTGGCGCGGTCTTAACGTAGGCGGCGGGAGAGGAATACATATTCCCCGAGGAGGAAGAGGGGGTAGAGGAGGAGCAGCGAGACCATGAGGGCAAGGGACAGCCCCGAGGCAACGATGCACTCCTCTAAGGTCACACCATGTATCATGCTCAGCGGAGACAGGAAGAGCAAGGGGAGACTGATGCACAGCAGCAAGCTGCCGCTGCGGGAGTGACAAAAGGATGCTGCCAAACCGACGATTGAAGAAGGCGCAGCAAACAAGAAAAGGGCGAACAGCAGATTCAAGACCTCCGTCGGATTCCCGGGTATGAGGTCCATGCCCGCCACGGAGAGTCTCAGAACTCCGAGAAGGCATGTACATACGGCCGTGGCAAGGGCTACCCGACGAACCTCGCGGCAGCGCGGCTCCACACAGGCGGGGAGAGCTCGGGAGTCTCCGACGGCGAGCGTGGGAGAGCTCACATCAAAGGGCGTGTCAGGGAGATGCGGTTTCTTGCTCACGTCGCGGATGAATCGTGATGTTGACCGCCGACTTCATCGGTACACCATCACGGGCCCGGTGACGGCGGATTGCACGGAGCGAATCTTCTTCACCACGCGGATGAAGAGCTCGGCGGCGGAGTCCACCTCTTCGGCGGTGGTGTAGCGGTTGAGGGAGAGACGCAGGGATTCGCGGATGGGCGCATCGGGCAGCCCCATGGCGCGGAGCACGTGGCTGGGCTCGGGTTCAGCGCTGGTGCAGGCGCTGCCCGTGGCGCAGAGGAAGCCCGCGGGCTCCAGCAGGAGAGAAAGGGATTCCGCCTTCATGCCGGGGATGCGCATGTTGAGCACATGCGGCAGACGCGGGGCGGTGCCGCCGTTGATGACGGTCTCAATGCCCGCAGCGGTGAGAGCGTCGAGGAAGCGTTGGCGCAGGTCGGCCAGTTTCGGGTATGTTTCGGCGGCGGCGAGGGCCAGCTCGGCAGCCTTGCCCATGCCGACGATGCCCGCGACATTCTCCGTGCCCGCGCGGCGGTAATCTTCCTGCGCACCGCCCGTGAGATAGGGCTTCCACTCCGTGCCCGTGCGGACATAGAGTGCGCCGACACCCTTGGGCCCATGGAACTTGTGCGCGGAGAGGGAGGCGAAATGGACAGGCACGTCATGCACCTTCACGGGGATTTTGCCCGCGGCCTGTACCACATCGACATGGACACGCGCACCCGCTTCCGCGGCGGCCTGTGCGAGTGAACGAACGGGCTGGATGACACCTGTCTCGTGGTTCGCCCACGCGAAGCTCACGCCGTCATGCCCGGGCAGCAGCTCTTTCCATTCCGGCACATCGGCCACGCCGTTGGCGAGCACGGGGGCGATATCCCCGCGCGCGGTGCGAAGGGTGGCGGGGTGCTCGGTGGCAAGGCAGAGCGGGTGTTGAAACTGCGCGAGGGCGGTGTTCGTGGCTTCCGTGGCGCAGGAGGTGAAGAAGATTTCGGCGGGGGTGGCACCGATGAGCGCGGCGACCTGCTCGCGGGCGGTGTCGAGGGCGCGGCGCACGGCCTTGGCGGGGGAATAGGCAGCGGAGGGGTTGTAGAACTGCTCGCGCAGGTAGGGCAGCATGGCCTCCAACACAGCGGGGGCAAGCGGGGTCGTCGCGTTGTTGTCCCAGTACCACATAAAAACAAGTCCGAAGTCCGAAGTATTTTATTTTCTGCCGTGCAACATCTCAGCGACGCAGGGGGGGACGCAGGCGTTCACCCAGCGTTCGCCGCCGGGCTGGCCCACAAAGCCGCGCACGAGGGAGGAGGAGACGGCCTCCAGCTCGCTCGGGGGCATGAGGAACACGCTTTGCAGGGCGGGCTCCATGCGGGCGTTCATCTGCGCCATGGCGCGTTCGTAGTCGAAGTCGGCGCCGTTGCGGATGCCGCGCAGCAGGTGGGTTGCCCCCTGCTCTTTCGCCCAATCCACAAGGAAGCCCGCCGTCAGGCACTCCACGCGCACATTCGGCAGCTCTGCAGCCAGCTCGCGCAGCAAGGACGCGCGTTCCTCCATCGTCAGGAAGCCGCGCTTCTCAGGGTTCACGGCGAGCACGACCAACAGCTCGTCAAAGAGCAACGCCCCACGCTGCATCATCCACAGATGTCCCAGCGTGGGAGGGTCAAAGCTTCCTGCATAGATACCAATGCGCTTCATGGAAAGTTGGAAGTTGGAGGTTGGAAGTATTGAAATTCCGCGCGGCTTTGCCGCGCCTCTATTCTACTTCGTACATCGTACCTCGTACATCGTACATTTCCTTACGCTTTGGGCTTGGTGACGGCGATTTTGCCGCTGCGGGTCACCATCTCGACGTTGTAGTCCTCCATGAGGTTGAGGAAGCGGGCGAGGCGGAACTCGCCGCCCGAGATTTCGATGGTGAGGGCTTCGCGGGTGGCATCCAGCACGCGGGCACCGAAGATGTTGCAGAGCTCGAGAATCTCCTGCTTCTTTTCGCCGAAGATGACGCGCATGAGCACAATTTCGCGGTAGATGGTGGGCTCGTTGCGGAAATCAATCACTTCCACCACGTTGATGAGCTTGGAGAGCTGCTTAATCACCTGATCGAGCTTGGAACCTTCTTCCGCCACGTCGATGTTCATGCGGGAGAACGCGGGGTCCTCGCAGGGGGCGACGTTGAGGGAGTGGATGTTGTAGCCGCGACCCGAGAAGAGGCCGGCAACGCGGGAAAGCACGCCGAATTTGTTCTCGACAAGGACGGAAATCGTGTGGTGCGGAATGGACTGGGACATGGTGTGTAAGTAATGAGGTTAAAATAGATGATAGAAGTTATTCTGTCAAGCTCCCGTTGAATGTACAAAGTACAATGTACAATGTACAAATCAGGAAGGATTGCCGCTTGTTTCAGATTCTGAAGGTTCAGGAGATTCGACAGGTTCAGGCTTAGGTTTCTGTTTCTTTTCCTTTTTGGTGTTGAAGCGGTTGGCGGCCATGTCGAAACCCTCGTTTAAGGTGACGACGGCGGCTTCTTCGGCTTTGGCGAGGGCGTCTTCCAGCAGGGGGCGTTCATCGGGGGCGAACTTGCCGAGCACATGCCCGACCATGTTCTTTTGCCCCGGCACGCCGATGCCGACGCGGATGCGCGGGAATTTCTCGCCGCCGAGGTGGGCAATGATGCTCTTGATGCCGTTGTGCCCGCCCGCCGAGCCGCTGTTGCGCAGCTTCAACGTGCCGACGGGGAATGCAATGTCATCATAGATGACCATCACCTGCTCGGGCTCCCACTTGAAGTAGCGCATGAGCGGGCCCACGCTTTCGCCCGACAAATTCATGAAGGTCTGCGGTTTCACCAACAGCACTCCCCTGCCCGCCGCAATCTCCGCCTTGCGGGCTTTATCGAGCTTCCACTCCGCGCCGAAACGCCGCGCCAAGCGGTCGAGCACCATAAACCCGACGTTGTGGCGCGTTTCCGCATAGTCGCGACCGGGATTACCGAGACCGACGATAATTTTGAGCGGAGCGGACATTAGGCTTTCGCAGAAATCTCCACAAGCTTCAGGTTGCGGTTGACGGCGTTCAGGTAGGCACGCGCAGACGCCTCAATCACGTCCGTCGCCGCGCCCTTGCCGGAGACGGGCTTGCAGGAGCAATCCGTGCCGAACTGCACCTTGACGGTCACTTCGCCGAGGGCATCCTGACCGGCGGAAGCGGAGCGCACGTTGTATTCCACCAACTCGCCGCCCTTGGTGCGGGTGATGCGGTCGATGGCCTTGAAGCAGGCGTTCACGGGGCCGTTGCCGATAGCGCAGTCCGTAAAACGCTTGCCCTCCTTCTCCAGCGTCACCGTGGCGGTGGGTACCGCCTCCGAGCCGGAGGTGAATTGGAGCGCAATCATCTTCCACACGGCGTTGTGCGTGTCGAGGGAGTCGTTGACGAGGGAGGCGAGGTCGTCATCGTAGACGAACTTCTTGCTGTCGCCCACCTTCTTGAAGCGGTTAAAGACCTGCGTCAGCTCCTCATCGGAGAGAGTGTGGCCGAGCTTTTCGAGACGCGCTTTCACGGCGGCGCGGCCGCTGTGCTTGGTGAGCGGCAGCTCCGTCTCGCCCCAGCCGACTTCGGCGGGGTCAATCACCTCGTAGGTCTCGCGCTTGGCGAGAATGCCGTGCTGGTGGATGCCCGAGGAGTGGGCAAAGGCGTTCTCACCCACGATAGCCTTGGAACGCTGCACGGAGAGGCCGCTCATGCGCGCCACCACACGGCTGGTCGTCACGATTTCGCGGGTGTTGAGGTTGTGCGGTTTCTCGCCCTTGGCGAACCCGAAACTCTCGGGGCGGGTGGAGAGGGCCATGCAAACCTCTTCAATGGCGGCATTGCCCGCGCGCTCACCGATGCCGTTAATCGTGCCCTCCACCTGACGTGCGCCAGCCGCCACGGCGGCAAGGGAGTTCGCCACGGCGAGGCCGATGTCGTTGTGACAATGCACGGAAAGCACGCACTTATCGACATTGGGCACAAACTTCACCATGTACTCAATCATCTTGGTGTATTCGGCGGGCGTGGTGAAGCCCACGGTGTCGGGCAGGTTCACAGTCGTGGCACCGGCATCAATGACGGCTTCCACCACCTGCGCAAGATAGTCCAGCTCCGTGCGGGAGGCATCCTCCGCGGAGAACTCCACATCATTCACCAAGCTCTTGGCGAGCTTCACGCCCTCCACGGCCATGGCGAGGATTTCCTCCTTACTCTTCTTGAGCTTGAACTCGCGGTGCAGCGGGCTGGTGGCGAGGAAGGTGTGGATGCGGGCGCGATCTCCCGCAGGAGCCACGGCCGCGGCTGCCGCGCGGATATCCTTCTCCACGCAGCGGGCAAGGCCGGCGATGCGGCACTTCTTCACCGTGCGGGCAATGGTGGAGACAGCCTCGAAATCGCCGTCGGAAATCACGGGGAATCCGGCCTCGATGATATCCACACCGAGTTTCTCCAACTGGCGGGCAACCTCCAGCTTCTGGCGGAGGTTCATGGAGGCACCGGGGCACTGTTCACCATCGCGAAGGGTGGTATCAAAGAAGAGGACTTTGTCGTTCATAGTCGTGTGTTGTTGTTGTCGTCATTCTCTCACGCGAGCGACGGCATAGCAAGAACAAATTTTCATTTTTTCGTCATCAATTCGTGCGCGCGCGTAGAAAGCATCCTTACGCGCACGCGCGAAGAGGCTCGCCGATTTTCATCATTGCCCCACTTCTTTTCATCAAAAAAAATGCCGCCGATAGCCACGGCGGCACATCAAAAGACACAGACAGAAACGTCGTCACTCCTTCACTGTCACCACAAAGGTGCGGGTCTTCCATGCAGGCGTGTCGGTTTCCCAGACGCGCTTGTATTCCAGCGTGAAGCTCGCAGCACCCGCGTGCACGCCCGTCACCTTGACGAGGGTGGGGCAAGGGGCACCGCAGCAGGGATTTTCTTCATCCGCATCGGGAACGCGACCATAGGACATGGTGACGAGGACAGGGGCGGTCTCTTTCATCGGCTCCGCGAGATTCCATGTATAGCCCGTGGTGGGGTTGCCATCCAACTCCACGATTCGCGTCTCACCCACACGGAGCGTAAAACTCTCCGCAGGAGCGGGGGCATTATCCTGCGCGACGGCGCAGACGGCGGACAGGAAGAGAGAAAGAAGCGCTTTCATACCTCTTGTTTAGCACAGCATAAACGCATACGTCAAGTGCGGAATGCAAAACCGCCGCAGCCGCGGCACGAAGGGTGAGGGAAAGGGATTGAATTAGGGGCATTATTTTGATACAATGTCCCCGCGATATGTATCTTTGGCACAAAACAGCGGGAGTTGAACAGGAAGAGCTTTGGCAGGAACGCCTCGGCAACATGGCGGGCGCGGTGATTTCCGCCGCGTTCCAAGCGGGGCGTATCGCCGTGGATGTGTACACGGAAAAGGCGGAGGAAGCCTATGTGCTGCAAGCCCTCTACGGCGGCAAGGTGAGCGCCCTGCCCGATACGGACTGGGTGGCCGCCACCGCCCCCGAAAACACACCGCCGCTGGTCATCCGCGACCGCATCATCATCTCCGCCTCCGCCAAGGCCGAGGTGCTGGCGGAACTGCGTGCTCAGTACCCCAAGCGCATCATCCTTTCCTTCCCCGCCGAGCAGGCCTTCGGCACCGGCAATCACGCCACGACCTCCACCTGCCTGCGCATGCTCTGCGATTGGGTGAAGGAGTGCGGCGACACGCCGTGGACGCTCACGGATGTGGGCTGCGGCACGGGGGTGCTCGCGCTCGCGGGGCTGAAGCTCGGTGCCGCGCGTGCCGAGAGTTTTGATTTCGACCCCAAGGCGGTGGAGGTTGCCCGCCGCAACATCGACCGCAACGGCGGGGCGGAGGGGCTGCATCTCTTCCAAGCCGATGTCTTTGAATGGGAGCCCGCCGAGCAGACGGATGTGGTGCTGGCCAATCTGTTCTCCACGGTGCTGCAAAAGGCATTTCCCCGACTCATGGCAGCCATGAAGCCCAAGGGCGTGCTCATCATCTCCGGCATTCTCCGCACCCAGGCGGAGGAGACACTCGCTGCCGCCCGCGCCGCCGGGCTTACACCGATAAACGTCGTCACCCGCGGCAAATGGACCACCGCCCAACTTGTGATTTCATGAACCTGCTTGCCATCGAAACCTCCGTTTCCACCGCGACCCTCTGCCTGTACCGCGAAGGCAGCGGCCTCTGCGCCCGCGCCGAGTGGACGGCGGAGCGTAACCACGATGCATGGCTCTTCCCCGCGCTGCAACAGGCGATGGAGGCGCTCGGTGACGATGCTCTCGACGCCATCCTCATCGGTGCGGGGCCCGGCAGCTACGGCGGGGTGCGCGTGGCTCTGGCCGCGGGCGTGGGTATCGCCGCCGTGACGGGGGCGAAGCTCCTTTCTCTCTGCTCGTGGGCGCTGCTGGCTGAAGGTAACGCCTGCATCGTCTCCGATGCCCGCCGCGGCGGGTGGACCGTGCGCCGCCCCGACGGCAGCATCGAGGTGCTGACGCCCGTGGAGCTGCAACAGCTCGCCGCGGAAGGCGCCCCCCTGCTCTCCGTGGAGCCCGCGGGAGCGCTGGAGAAGCTCGGCATCACCCCCGCTGCCGAGGCGCTGGTGCCCACCGCAGAAGGCCTCGTGCAGACATGGCTGCGCATGACGGAGGCGGAGCGCACCGCCGCGGCCGCCAAACCCGCCGAGCCCATTTATGTGCGCCCACCGCACATCACCGCCGCCGTCCACAAGCCGTGGGAAGTCCGCAAGTAATTTTCCCTCATCCGCCATGTCCGCTTCCCCCGTCACCCATACCTGCCGCTGTTGCGGTGCCTGCTGCCGTTGGGAGGGCAACGTGTGCCTGACGGACGCGGATATCACCGCCATTGCCGCCTACCTCGGCATGGAGGAAGTGGCCTTCATCAACGAATACTGCCACCTGCAACGCAACCGCAAGGGGCTGTCGCTCATCGACGCGCCCGATGGTGCCTGCATCATGCTCACGGCGGAGAATCTCTGCCGCATCAACGCGGTGAAACCGCAGCAGTGCCGCGATTTCCCCCATAAATGGAACTTCCCCGGCTGGGAAAGCCGCTGCCCCGGAGCTTCCCCCGCCACCCCTACGCCTACGCCCGCATGCTGAACCGCTTCCGTCATCTCGCCGCCGAATACCTGAGCCACGCCCGCCGCAAAATTCTGCACTGGCGCAGTGCGCTGGTAACGCTGTTCAGCTCCGTGCCGCATCGTCTCGCCGCCAAGGATGAGTCCCGCCGAGCCCACGCCGGCATTATCGTGGACCTCTTTGCCGCGCTCATGCGCCGCGTGGACGGCCTCGGCATCGACAAAATGGACATGGCGATGGACATTCTGCGCCATGATTTCCCCAATGTGGAGCACGTCTGGCTCGCCGAGCGCTTCCAGCGGGCCTACGATGCCCGCTATACCCTGCCTGCCACGCTGACGCTCGCCGCCGCCCACCGCACGGAGGAAGAGCGCATCTCTCTGGCGCTGGAAATCTACGTCCTGCTGCACCGCGTGGGCGGCGACCTCACCAACCCGACCCTCTTTGCCGAGGTGGCGGAAGGGCTCGACCTGAAGGGAGAGGACAAAGCCATCCGCAACATTATCCTGACCCCGGGTTCGGAGGCGCCGCGACCCATCGAAAGCATCGCCTTCTCCCCCGAGCTGGGTTCAGACAGCGTGCTGTTGCCCCAAAATGACGAAGGCGTACGCTTCCGCGTATTGCGCTGCGTGAACATCCTCCTCGTGGTCAACGATAGCCGCACCCCCATCATCGTGCGCGGTCAACAGCTGGATCTTCATGGCGTACTGCCGCTGACGGCGGGACAAACAGTGGAGACAGACAACTGCACCTTCACCCACGCCACTATCCTCAACCTGCTACAGACACGCTATTCCGGGGTCAAGCTCGTGGCATACCTGCAGCAGGAAGACGACCATGTAACGCTCAGCCGACAGCGACCGCTCAACTGCATTGCCCGCGTACGCTTCGGCGTGCACGTGGAAATCGACGTCCTTCGCGCCGATGCTTATCTGGAGTTGGATGGGGTCGAGCTCCACAACGGCGATTCCGTCTGCACCTCGTACTACACCCCCTTCTCCGTCCGCGGAGAGGGTCCCTTTACCTTTGCCGACCTATCCGACGCAGACATGGCGGGCCGCTCCTTCCAGCTGGACCCCGGCAACCGCAAAATCATCGTCACCAACCTTCCCTACATGAATCGCCCGGGTGTGCTCATGCTCACCCCCGGGCTCGCACCGGGTGCCGTGTTCGAGGTAGCCTACTCCAAGAGCAGCAACACGGGCACCATCCGCGTGCTGGAGGGCGCTTCCCATACCCTCACCGTGGGCGACATCCCCGTGCGTGGCGAGGCGTCCCTCAATGATGGCGACCTCATCGGCCTCAGCTCCGCGCAATACCTGCGCTGCCGTTTCTCAGAGGGCGTGCTGGAGGAAGAATCCTGCACCATCACGGAACTGAAGGTGCGCGGTCTCTCCAAAGAATACCCACGCGCGGGGCGCGTGGTGGACAACCTGCTCTTCAGCCTCAAACGCGGCGAGATGGCCTGTATCCTGGGCCCCAGCGGTAGCGGCAAGAGCACACTGCTCTCCATGCTCGCAGGGCACACCTCTGCCTCCATGGGCAGCATCCGCTACAATGATGAGCTGCTCACCCCGGATGCGCGAGACCTGCGCCGCCACATCGCCTTCATCCCGCGCGAGGATATTCTGGACGAGTCCATGACCGTGGGCGAGCACGTTTACCAGGCCTCCATAGCCCGCCGCCCGCGCCTCAGCCATGCCGACCGCATGCGCCGCGTGCTCACCGTGCTCAGCTTTGTCGGCATCGGACACCTCGCCAACCGCAACGTGGGGAGAGCGGGAGAACGCACCATCTCCGATGGTGAGCGTACACGCCTCAACCTCGGTCTGGATCTCACCGGCACAGCGGAAGTCTTCCTCATCGATGAGCCCATCAGCGGGCTCTCCTCAGGTGATTCCGAGCGCGTGGTGGAGACATTGGAAAAAATGTCCCACGGCCGCATCGTGCTCTGCACGCTGCATCGCCCTGCGCAAGTGTTGCTCAATCGTTTCAGCAAGGTCATGGTGCTGGACGCCCACGGCAAGATGGCCTTCTGGGGCAGCCCGCATGAGATGACGGATTACTTCCACCGCGCGGCGCAGGAGATGCACCTGCACGTCTCTGCGGAAGCCGAGGCGGCAGGCGGCGCGGACTATGTGTTCGAGGTGTTGGAAGCCCCCTTCCGCCGCGTGGGCCGCAAACGCAACACGAACACGGACCTGTGGCAGAACCGCTTCGAAAAATCCCCCACCTACATCGCCATGAGCGAGGAGATGAAGGAGGACGACGACGAGAAGCCGAAGAGCACCATGGGACAAAGCCGCATCCCCGCCATCCCCCGTCGCACACCGAGCGAGCTGTGGCGCCTCTTCCGCATGTGGCTTACGCGCACCCTGCTCGCCCGCATCCGCAGCCGCATGAGCCTCTACGGCGTGCTGCTGGAGGGGCCCGTGCTGGCCCTGCTCATCGCGGGCACCCTGCGTGCCTCCTACGACACGCCCTACACCTTCTACAAATCCCTGCACATCAGCGAATATCTTTTTCTCTCGCTGGTGCTGGCCATGTTCTTCGGGCTCACGGATGCAGCCTGCGAAATCCTCAAGGACCGCCCCATCCTGCGCCGCGAAAGCAATTACAAGGTGTTCACCCATGGCTACCTCTTCGCCAAGACGCTGGTGCTCACAGGTATCGCGGGTCTGCAATGCGCCCTGTATCTGGTGGTGAGCCATGCGATTCTGGAGATTCACCACATGTTCTGGATGCATTTCGGGGTGATGCTGCTCACAGCCTTCGTGGGTATAGCGCTCTCGCTCATGGTGTCCGCCTTCGTGCGCTCGGACCGCACCGCCCTCAACGTGGTGCCCCTGTTGCTGGTACCGCAGATTCTGCTGGCGGGTGCCCTCGTGCGCTTTGAGGAGATGAACGAGTTTGCCGTGCATCTGCCGGACGGCTCCATTCCCGCCGCCATTGAGCGACCTTTCTCCAACCTGCGCCACCGTGTGGCCTATCAGGATGAGACGACGCACAACATCACCAGCAAACCCGTTCCCCTCATCGCGGAGTTTTGCCCCCTGCGCTACGCTTTCGAGATGATTTTCGTGCTCCAGACGGAAGATAACCTCTGGGATGTCGAAATTGAACGTGTCAACAAGGTGCGAGAAGAGCTCAAGGACAGCAACGGCTCGGAAGACCAGCTGCGTTTCATCAACCGCGCGGCGCTCGCCTTCAACGGCAGCGCGGCGGACCATGAAGAGGCGGAGGCCCTCTTGCGGCGCGTTCGCAAAGCCGCCCTTTCTTTCGATGAAAGCTTCCTGGAACAACTCTTGGAAGAACAAAACGAGCGCCCCGTCACCCCCGCAGACCTGCCCGCCGAGTTTTTCTTCTCCAACCGCAAGCTGGCCTCCATCCGCGAAGGGGTGAAGACCGCCCGCAAGGACGAACGCAAGGACGAGCGCCGTGGTTTCTATCTTTCCCCGCGTCAGGCCCGCCCCTTCCTCGGCTTCGACCAAGAGACCGATATCGGCTCCGTTTCCACCATCACCCGCAACGCCATTTACCTTTTCCTCATGGGGTTCATCCCCATCCTGCTGGCGGGTTGGCGCATGGGCCGCATCACAAAAGGAGAATGATATCTTCGGGCGCCCTACCGGGAGGGGGGGGCAAAGCGGATGAAGCCATGCCGACGGAATCGTCGGAACGGAGACCGCCGCACGACGTACGTACGTAATCGGATAGACCGCCGCATACGGAATTCCATCTTTCTTTCGGCGGGGATGTGTGATAGAGTAGGGCCATGAAGTATCTGTCCCGCGTCTGTCCCAATGGTCTTACCGCTCTCGCTGCGCCGCAGCGGGAGCTGCCGCTCATCTCCCTGCAGGTATGGGTGGAAACAGGCTCCGTGCACGAGGCGGAGTTCTCGGGAGCGGGCATCTCCCACCTGCTGGAGCACATGGTGTTCAAGGGCACGGAGGAGTTCAGCGGGCAGGAGCTCAATGAACGCGTTCCCGCCCTCGGCGGTCTGTGGAATGCCTACACGAGCACCGACCGCACGGTCTTCCACATCGACGGCCCCGCCGAGCATTGGCGCGAGTTTCTGCACCTGCTCGTGCAGCTCACCCTGCATCCCTCCTTCCCCGAAGACGAGTTCGAGCGCGAGCGCGATGTCATCCGCCGCGAGATGGCCATGTATGACGACGACCCGCAGGATGCAGCCTACCACGCGCTCATCAGTACGCTCTACCGCCGCGAGCCGCGTCGGCTGCCTGTCATCGGCTCCCGCGCCGCCTTCGATGCGCTGACGCATGCGGACATGTACGCCTACCACCGCCGCCGCTACGTGCCCGCCAACATGTTTATCTGCGCAGCAGGCGATATCGACGAAGAAGAATTTTTCCGTGCCGTGGCGGAGGAGACGTGCGACATTCCCGCCCGCGCCGCCTCCCCTGTTCCCGCTGTCTCAGAGCCCCGCCAATGGGGCAAGCGTCTGCACCGCGAGGAGTTCGCCCAGCCCACAAGCACGCTCATGCTCGGCTGGCGCGTGCCGGCCTCCGACCACGCGGATGCCGCGCCGCTGCGTCTGCTGGCCTCCATTCTGGGAGACGGCCGAGCCTCGTGGCTCTACCGCCGTTTCCACGAGGAGACGGGCATGGTACACGATGTGAACGTGGTCACGATGCCCTCCCGCACGGGCGAGGGGGCCATCGTCATCGAGTTCGATGTGGAGCGCGACCGCCGCGACGCCGCCCGCGATGCCCTGCTCGCCTTCATGGCCGAGCTGCCGGAGGCCGATTTTACCGAAGCCCGTCGCCGAGCCTGCAAGCAGATGCTCACCGCGCGGCTCCGCACTCTCTCCACCGTTCAGGGGCTTGCGGGCACGCTTGCCATGGCCTGGCACCTCACGCGCAACGGCAACTGCCATGAGGAGTGGGATGCCGCCCTCGACCGCGTGACGGATGAGGATTTGCAGCGCGTGGCCCGCACCTATTTCACCCCCGACCGCCTCACGGAAGTGAGCATCGACCCCAAGGGCACGAACGCCGCCGAGGAGGACGAAACAGGACACCCTGCCGCAACATCCGAAGGGAGCGAGGAGTTCACGCTGCCCAACGGCTTGCGCGTGGTGACACGCATCGACCGCCGCGTACCCATGGCATTCGCCACGCTGGTCTTCGGCGCAGGCTCGCGCACGGAGACGGAGCAGACGGCGGGGCTCAATTCCCTGCTCTGCGAGATGATGCTCAAAGGCACAACGACCCGCAGCGCCGCCGAGCTGGCGGATGCGGTGGAAAACCTGGGCGGCGGCATCAGCAGCAATGCGGGCAACAACACGTTTTCATTGCGCATCCGCGGGCTCGCGCAGGACACGGAAGCCCTGCTGGAGCTGCTGGCCGACGCCGCCCTGCACCCCACCTTCCCCGAAGAGGCTCTCGCCACCGAAAAGGAGGCGATGCTGGCCGATATTCTGGATGCAGAGGAGGACCCCGCTGCGCTGGCCTTCCGCCGCCTGCGCGGTCTCTGCTTCGGCAATGTCTCCTACGGCAACCACCGCGACGGCACCCTCGAAAGCATCCGTTCGCTCACTCGCGCAGATGTGGTGAACCAGCACGCCCGCATCGCCTGTGCGCAGAATGCCGTGCTGGCCGTGGCAGGGGATATCAACCCCGCTGCCGTGCGTGCGCTGGCGGAACGGCTCTTCTCAGAAATGCCGGCGGGGCAGCCCGCCGACATGGTCGCCACCCCGGCGCAACAGGCGGGCGATGAACACATCCCTGCGGACAAGGAGCAGACAGTCATCGCCCTCGCCCTGCCCGGCTGCACCGCCACGGCGGAGGACGCCCCCCTGCAACTGCTCTTCGAGGAGTGGTGCCGCGACATGGCGGGGCCTGTCTTCGGCGAGCTGCGAGAGAAGCGCGGGTTGGCATACTACGCGGCGGCCACCTCCCTGCTCGGCACGGATGCGGGCTGCCTGTACTTCTACCTCGGCACGGACCCGGCCCGGGCAACGGAAGCCCGCGTGGCGTTGGAGGAAGTGCTGGACAAGCTGGTGCAGTCGGGCATGCCCGCCGAGGCGCTGGAACGCTCCCGCGCCACGGCACTCTCGGGCCGCCTGCTCTCCCTGCAATCCTGCGCCAAGCGCTGCGAGGGCATGGCGGTGAACACCCTGCTGGGGCTGAGCGCGGACTACGATGACGCCGTGCCCGAGCTGCTGCGTGCCGTCACCCCCGAGGCCATGAACGCCTTCATCGCCCGCACGCTCGCCGCCACCGCCCCCCACACGTGGATAACGGTGGGCGCAAATGGGGATATGTGATAAGAACTATTTGATGTGAGATTTTGGATTTGCCCGCCGCCGCTAAAGCTTCGGCGTGCCCTTCGGGAAAGTATGTGCGGCTGTCGCCGAGAGAATAGGACAAAACGGTCTGACGTATGCGCAGACCGGTTTCCTTATATCGCGCCGACAGGCGCACGAATTCTCTCAATCAGAAATCACAAATCACCTATTTCTGATCACAAATTACGCCATGCGCGGCATTTGTACTTCACCTCCCGCCCAAAAAAGGGTATAAAAAGCCGTGCCCATTTGTCCCAGTTGTTCCGCCACGATCCACACAGGAGCCGAAGATCGGTGTCCTGCGTGCGGTTACAACTTGGTGCGCGCCAATGACATCTTCCAAGAGGGCGAGGTGGAGTTCACCCGCGTGCTGGATGGCGCGGGTGCGCTGACCCACCGCGAGCGCATCGAGCTGCTGCACGCGCTGGAGGATTTGGAGCGCAACATCCCGCCCGTAGCGCTGGGTATCTACATCACCGACCACGGCAAGGTGCAGCACCTGCGCACGCACGCGCACTGGATTCTCAACCACGCCCGCATCCATCACCCCTCCTTCGGCAAGCGAGAGCAGCGCAAGGCTATCGAAGACGCCGAGCTGCTGGAGCGCAAGCCGGGCGAACAACGCCACCACTATGCAGATGTCTCTCCCGGGCTGTTCGAACGCCTTTGGACGAGTGTCAAGACCTACGTGCGCGACGCCATGCATCCCCTGCCCCCGCCCGTGCGTCAGGAGTGGATGCTCATTCTCGTGGTGGATGTGCAGCTGGAGATGGCCTGCTTCACCTGGGGCTACAAGCTCGACCCCTATGTGAACCCCGACAGCATCAACAGCTGCATCGTGAAAGCTCGCCTGCAATTCCGCGAGCGCGCCATGGCCGTGGGACTTCGCAAGGTGATGAAAGCCGCGGTGGATCTCATCGCCATCGACGCGCACAAGGTGAACCGCCGCATGCGCCGTGCGGTTCTTCCCAAAGGACTCCGCACCGCGCTGCTCGCCGCGCTCATGCTCGGCTATGCGCTGCCGACGGAAGCCGCCCCCGCCCGCACCAACACCAAGCAGCCCGCGGCCAAGACAGCGTCCAAGCCGACCGCCAAACCTGCCAACAAGCCTAAGCCCGCGGCCAAGCCATCCCCGAAACCGGCACCCAAGCCCGCGACAAAGCCCGCGGTCACCCCGAAACCGGCACCCAAACCCGCGACAAAGCCCGCGGTCACCCCGAAACCCGCGCCGACACCGCCCCCCGCCTTGGAGGACGATGACATCGCCGAAGAGGTGGACGAAACGCCGACCACCCCCGCTGCGCCCGAAACGCCGTCCACAGCAGCCCCCGCTCCTGCGGCGGAGCCGCCCGCAGAGCCTACGATGCCCCCTGCAGAGCCGACGCCCGCGCCGCCCCCGGCCCCCGTCGACAACGGCGCTTCGGCCACCTACTCCTCCGCCCCGCGCTGGCAGACGGAGCACTACCGCCTGCTCATGGCGGGGGAGCTGGACACGGGCTATGTCTCTCTCTTCCCGCAGGGTGAGCAATCCGCCGCTGCGGCAGCGCCCAAGTCCGCCACCCCTGTTGCCAAAGGCAGCACAGCCCCCCGCAATGATGAGAGCGACACGCAAATCCCGAGCCGCTACTGCGATGCCTACCTGCACCCCGAGAGCAAGGTGACCCTCTGCGACCCTCAAAAACTCCTCTCCACACCCGAGACGAATGATGTCGCCCACGTGCTTCGCACCCTCAATGCGGACCCGCGCTACCGCATCTGCAGTGCTGTGTTCCGCGGTTCTCAGGAAATCCCTGCGGAGATGCACGCAGCCACCCTCGTCGGAGCCGTAGCGCAGCCCCTCTGCGAGTATGCCGTGCTGGTGGTGTACCCCCTCGGACGCCCCGATGCCATCGACATAGGCTATCGAGAAATCAAGGTCAATGACGAGCAACGCCACGAGTGGCTGCTTGCCGTGCGGGAAGCAGCCGCGAAAGCAGGCGGCGGCGCGGAAGGGCTCATGGCCGCACTCCGCACCATCCACGGCTTCATTCAACCGATGGCGGTCGGTTTCCGCGCCGTCAACCCTGATACAACGGAAAAAGCCCCGCTCATTGAGGTTGTTCTCAAACCTAAGGAGGAGAAAAAAGTCTCCACCAAGGAGAAGATTCGCAAGGCTTTAGAGGATCCTGCCAATATTCCCCTGCTGCTTGTCTTCGGTGCCGTTGTCCTCTTCATCGGGCTGGTGCTGCTCTGGTTCTTCTTCATCCGCCGCCACGTGGCCGTCCTGCTGGATTCCGATGCCGATATCCGCCTCGGTTCCCCATATGGTGCGGGCGTCAGCCGTTACGTCCGCTATCTGGAGGGCGTGGAATCCGAAAAAGAGAAGACGTTGTTCTGACCCTTCCGACGGCTTCGGCCTCTCTTCCCTCCCCGTTTCCTCTTTTTCCCGGCATCGAAACAAATCGCCCGCCCGGCACAGAGCCGAGCGGGCGTTGTTTTCGCTTGGTGCGAAGCGTGAACTTACTTGTTCATGGCTTCTTCCACGGCCACGGCCACGGAAACGGTGGCACCGACCATGGGGTTGTTGCCCATGCCGATGAGACCCATCATTTCCACGTGCGCAGGCACGGAGGAAGAACCGGCGAACTGAGCATCGCTGTGCATGCGGCCCAGCGTGTCGGTGAAGCCGTAGGAGGCGGGGCCGGCAGCCATGTTATCGGGGTGCAGGGTACGGCCCGTGCCGCCGCCGGAAGCGACGGAGAAGTACTTCTTGCCCGCGAGCACGCACTCCTTCTTGTACGTGCCGGCAACGGGGTGCTGGAAGCGGGTGGGGTTGGTGGAGTTGCCCGTGATGGACACGTCCACGCCCTCGTGCCACATGATGGCCACACCTTCGCGCACGTCATCGGCGCCGTAGCAGTTCACCTTGGAACGCTCGCCGTCGGAGAAAGCGGTCTTCTTCACCACCTCGACCTTGCCCGTCGTGTAGTCGAACTTGGTCTGGCAGTAGGTGAAGCCGTTGATGCGGGAGATGATGTA
>CALBJX010000107.1 GCA_937893015.1 uncultured Verrucomicrobiales bacterium
GGGCATAAATGCGGCCGTCGCGGATTTCGGGCTTGAAGGGGTCGCTCTTCCACTCCGCAATGGGGTCCACGGGCATCACATCGTAGTGGCCATACACCAGCACAGTAGGCGCACCCTCCACCTTGGGGCTGTGCGCCACCACGATGGGGTGAATCTTCGTCATGTGTTTCTTGGCGGTGAAACCGAGCTTGGTCAGCTTCTCTACAAGGAAATCCGCCACGCGCTCGCAGTCCGCCGCGTGCTCCGCCTCCGCGGACACACCGGGGATGCTCAAAAAGGCAAACAAATCATCTTGGTGCTTCATGCCCGATAGTATACGCGCTTCCTCCGCACACCGCAAGCAGGAAGCGCGTTCTCACACGCGATTTCCGCGTTTCTCACTCTGCTGCCTTCTTCGGATCGTCGGCGTAGCGGACAGTCGGGTTGATGCGGGGAATCACATTGATGCTGCGGACCGAGCGTTTGGTCGCGCGGGCGTGCTCCAGAATCATGGCGAGTCGTTCCATCTGCCCGCGGATGTCATAGACCTGCATGAGGACTTCCGCATCGTTCTCCAGCGTGGCGATGATTTTCCACTCCTTGGGACGGAAAATTTCACGGATGGCGGGGATTTCCGCCAGAGAATAGGCGTTGGCAGCGGAGGCGAGCTCGACGATGGGGCGGCGTGCGCGTTCCTGCACCACGGCTCCGACCTCAAAGCGTGGCACGTCCTCGGGGTGGAGATACCAGACAGGCACGCCGAGGAAATCGCGGTGGTATTCCTCCACCACGGGGAAGAGCACGCCCTGCGGGTCCATGAAGAGTCGTTGGCGCGTGCCCGTGCCGGCGGCGCTCTCCATCTCCACGTAGACGATGGGGATGCGCTCGTCAATCTCGATGCTGAGGGTCTCGGGCAGCTCCGCGCGGATGTGCGCTGCGGCGATGCAGGGATTCTCCTCCAGCGTGCGCACCATGCCCGCCGCATCCAGCGTTGCCATGTTGACGGAATCCCCGATGCCGAGCAGCTTCATGGCCTGCTCTTTGCTGATGAGCTTTTGGCGGGATTCGTAGGCAATGTTGTCGATGCTCATGCTGTACGCCTTGTCGATGCCGAGGTATATCCCCGTGCCCACGAGGGCGAGCAGGGGCAGGGCGATGAGGAGGATGAGCAGCCAACGCTTGGCGCGCTGCACGCCGCGGCGAAAAGCCAGCCTGCTGAAGATGCGGTCGCGGATGGAGAGGGCTCCTTCCAGAATCCGCACCTTGTCGCGTTGCTCGCTGCGCAGTTTGTTGAGTTTTTTGCTCACGGCTCAGGATGATAGGGTAGTTGGGAATCGCCGGGGCTCCGCCTCTTAGCCGCGGGGCTGGTTGAGGGAAATCTCCGCAATGCGGGTGCAGAGCTCGCCGTAGGAGATACCGACGGCCTTCGCCGCTTTCGGGAAGAGGGAGGAGCCTGTCATGCCGGGAATGGTGTTGATTTCCAGCACATAGGGCTTGTGGTCATCCGTCAGCAGCACATCCACGCGGCCGTAGACCTCCACATGGGCGGCCTTGTAGGCAGCGAGCGCGGCCTCCTGCACCAGCTTGGTGTCCTCCTCGGAGATATCGGCGGGGCAGATGTAGTCCGAACCCACGGCACCCGTCATCGAGGGGTACTTATTCTTGTAGTCGTAGAAACCCTGACGGGGGCAGATGTGGATGACGGGCAGAGCCTCGCCGTTGAAGATGGCGACCGTCAGCTCCTTGCCCTTGATGTATTCTTCGACGAGAAGCTCCTTGCCGAACTTGCCCGCTTCCGCCACGGCGGCGGCGAGCTCGCTCTGCTCATGCACAATCTGCACGCCCACGGAGGAACCCTCGCAGGGAGGCTTGATGACGCAGGGCACGGGGATGGTCGGCATTTGGTCGGGAGAAATCGTCTCGCTCGCGGGCGTGGGAACGTTCGCGGCCACAAAGGCCTTCTTCGTCAGCACCTTGTCGAAGCAGATACGGCTCGTCTCCGAACCCGCACCCGTGTAGGGCAGGCCGAGCTCTTCCAGATAGCTCTGCAAACCGCCGTCCTCACCATAGGTGCCGTGAATAATATTGTAGCACAGCTCTGTGCCCGCGGGAATCTCGGGGCGTTCCGTCGTCACGTCCACGGGGGTCACGTTCACAAAGCCCTCAGCGCACAGAGCCTCCAACACCGCCTTGCCGGACACAAGGGAGACTTCGCGTTCATTACCGGGGCCGCCCATGAGCAGGGCGATGTGCGTATCTTTCGTTAACGTTTTCATTTGTGATAGGAAATAGGTGATTTGAGATTTTTGATTTAGAAAATTCCGCGCAGCTCTGCTGCGCCTAACTTAAACTTCGTACATCGTACTTCGTACTTCGTACATGGTCAGAATTCCGCTTCGCGGTCGCCGATGACTTGGACTTCCGTGCGCAGCGTAATGCCGCGCTCGGCCTTGGCCTTGGCGCGGATGAGGTCGATAAGCTCCGTCACGTCCGTGGCCTTGGCGTTGCCCGTGTTCACGATGAAATTGCCGTGCATCGTGGAGACCTGCGCACCACCGATGCTCGTGCCCTTCAGCCCCAGTTCCTCGATGAGCTTGCCCGCGGGAATTTCCTCCGGGTTTACGAAGGTGCAGCCGAAGCTCGGCTCCTGAGGCTGGCTCGCCTTGCGCTTGGCGCGGTATTCCTCCATCTTGGCTTCGATGGAGGCGGTGTCGCCGGGCGTGCCCGCGAAGGTCGCTTCCGTCACCATGGTGTGCTCAAAGGCGGGCATGCTGCGGTACTTCGGGGCGGGCATCGTGTCTTTCTCCACCTCGATGAGCTCGCCGTCCTCGTCCAGCGCGGTCGCCTTCACAAAGACGGAGGCCATATCGCTGCCCATGCTGCCCGCGTTCATGCGCAGACTGCCGCCCACGCAGCCGGGGATGCCGTCCATCCACTCGAAGCCCGCGATGCCGTGCTGCGCCGCGAACGCAGCCAGCTTCTTGAGACGCACGCCCGCACCCGCGGTAATCTTGTTGCCGCGCAGCTCCAGCTTCTCGAACTCACCGCCCGCGGGATGAATCACCGCGCCGCGGATGCCGCCGTTGCGGACCACGAGATTGCTGCCGCGGCCCACGATGTGTACGGGAATGTTGCGGTCCTTGAAGAAATTGAGCACAGCCTGCATGCTGTCCACGCTGTCGGGCTCAATCCAGTACTGCGCCTCGCCGCCCACGCCCACGGTCGTGTGCTTGCTCATGGGCTCGTACAGGCGGGCGGTCACGTTGCCGCATTCCTGGTGCATCTCAGCGAGCACGCGCAGGTCGGCTGCAATCTTGGCGCCGGACTCATGCACATTGCCTGCGCCCAGCGTCAGGAACAGGTCGCCGGGGCGCAGGATGTTGCCGACCACGTGGTGGGCAAGGGCCAGATTCGGCAGGAACTGCGCGGGCACAGGGCCGTGCTCCTGCACCGCGTCGACAATCGTCTGACCGCTGATGCCGGGGATGGGCAGCTCGCTGGCGGGGTACACATCCGCCACAAACAGCTGGTCCACATTCTGCAACACGCGGCCGAAATCGTTGCGCAGCAGCTGCGTGCGGGTGTAGCGGTGCGGCTGGAAGAGCACGACCAGGCGGCCGGGCTTCAGGCTCTGCGCCGTCTGCAGCGTGGCGGCAATCTCCGTGGGGTGGTGACCGTAGTCATCCACCACGCGGTAGTCGCGGGAAAGATACTTGGTCTCGAAGCGGCGGCGGGCACCCGCAAAGGAGGCGAGCCCGCGCGTAATGCTGGCGAAATCACAGCCCATCTCCAGAGCCGCAGCAGTGGCGGCCAGCGAGTTCAGCACATTGTGGCGGCCGGGGATACCCAGTTCCACACGGCCCAGCGGCGTGCCGTGGTGGTTGATGGTGTAGAGCGTGCGGCCGCGCTTCACGGTCACATCGGTGGCGGTGTAGTCCGCATCCTGCCAGCCGTAGGAGATGGAATTTTTGTACTTGCCGCAGACATCGGCAGCACCCGCATCGGCCTTGCAGTAAAAGATGGTGCCGCGCGTCTGCTTGCAGAGGGTATCGAAGACGCTCTTAATGTGGTCGAGGTCGCGGTAGAAATCGAGGTGTTCGGCCTCGATGTTGAGGATGATGCTGTGCTCGGGGATGTAGTTCACCAGCGTGCCGTCGCTCTCGTCGCCCTCGGCAATGAGGTAGTCGCTGTCGGCGTTCCAATGGGCATTCGCGCCCAGCACGGGAATTTCCGCGCCCACATAGTGGCAGGGGCGCAGACGCCCCTCGCGGAGCAGGTGGGTCGTCAGGGAAGAGGTGGTCGTTTTGCCGTGCGTACCGGCCACGACCACGCCCTTCTTGTTGTTGAGGATGGCGGCCAGACACTCGGCGCGGCGCAGGCAAAGAGAGTTGTTTTCTCGGGCGGCGTGCAGCGCCACATTATCCTCACGGATAGCGGAGGAATAAATCACGACTTCGGCATCCTTCACGGCATCGGGATTATGCGGGCAGGAGAACACCAGCCCCGCCTGCTGCAAGCGTTCCGTCTCCACGCTTGTCACGCGGTCACACCCGCTCACGCGGTGCCCCATCTCCAGCAGCATACGCGCCAGCCCGCTCATGCCGGCACCGGCCACACCGATCAGATGGATTCTCACCGGATGCTCCCGGTCCAAAAGGCGTTTACGAAGTTGTTCAATCATCTCGCGCGACATTATAACCGATACGCCGCAACATTCAAGGCAAATCCCCCGCAGGGGGCGTTCTTTTTAGAAATAACATTCCTATTCAAAAGAAAAAGCCCCCGCGCAAGAAAGCTCGTCCGATGAACAGAGAGCATAGGCGCAAGGGGCTCTTGGATAAATGCTTTTGAGACCGATGTAGTTGACTTTCGGAAAAATCAGACTAGGGAAGCGGTTTGCATCTCAAATTTTGTCTTGAATCCGAGAACACTATATGCTAGGAAAAGAACGAAGTCAAGCATTCCCTATGAAAAATCTTACTTTTTCTTTCGATATCGGGTACGCCTCTATCGGTTGGGCGGTCATCAGTGCGGAAAAAGAGCACCCGGAGAAGCCTTTGGTAGAAGGTACGGGTGTCGTCCTCTTTGAGTCCGATAGTTGTCTTGCATCGAAGCGGCGCACCTTTCGCCGCATGCGTCGCACCATTCGCGCTCGCCGTAAACGTATTGACCGCATCGGTACCATTCTGCAACAGAGCGGTATCATTACGGAGGCGGAGCGCAAGCAAACCGGTCATCCCTCACCGTTTCTTTTGGCGGCCCGCGCCTTGCAGGGGAAAATCCGCCTCTCCGGCAAGCAAATCTGGGATTTGATGCGCTGGTATGCTCATAATCGCGGGTATGACAACAACTGCGCATGGGCTCGCGCAGAGGATGAAACGGAGGAAGATACCGCGAAATTGGCGTTGGCAAAAGAGCAGATGGCGAAATGCCGGACTTCCACCATGGCAGAAACGGTGACGTCGCTCTTAGGCCTCTCTGCGGATGACGAGGATAGCAAGTTCACTTGCCAAAGTCCGGCATACAAGAACATGGGCATGGCCTTCCCCCGCAAAGCGGTTGTTGATGAAGTGGAGAGCCTGCTTTACCACCATGCGGATATTCCCGCAGAGGTGGCCGATTTGATTGTCAAAGAAGCGGCTCCGCAGAAAGAAAAGTTGGCGGAATATGGTGTTCGTTTTCCCCTGCGCTACATCGGTTCCGTTCTTTTCGGGCAGCTGAAGCCCCGCTTTGACAACCGCATCATTGCCCGTTGCCCCATTACATGGGCTGCCGAATATCGTAAGTCATTGGATGCAGGGCTGGATGAGACAAAGGCAAAGCAGCACGCCGATAAGATGGCGAAGGTGCCGAACGCGGATTGCGTGGATTTTTACCGCTATCGCTTTGCCCGCATCTTGGCTAATCTCCGAGTTGAGGGTAAACCCGTTTCTGCGGAAATTCGACAGATTTTGATGGATCAGGCTCTCCGCAAGGGGCGTTATACTGTGGCTGAGTTTAGAAAGGCTTTCGAAGAGCTTGTGCAGACAAAAGATCACAATCTTCGGAATTACTTCCAAATCACCCCCGATGCGGATAAGGCATTGGTTTTGGTTCCGCTCAAAAAAGAGTGGAGAGCAGGGGGGCGCGCACCCTACGCTCGGCCTGTGCTTCGCCAAGTCGTAGTCGAAGTTTTACGAGGGGAAGACCCTACGCGCCCCGCGTTTTCTTTGAAGCATCAGAACGGGGAACGAAAGGTGCAGGATGGTGTGCTTTATGCGCTCTCCGACCCCGAGTCCGAAGTCAGCCGTATTCAGGCTGCGCGTAGCATTGACGAGCAGACTAATAACCACATGGTGCGCCATCGCATGCTGATTTTTGAGCGTCTGCTGGCTGACATGGTGAAGAAGTATGCCGGGAATGACAGCACCCGTGTGACGCAGTGCTGCATTGAAGTGGCGCGCGAGCTGAAAGAATTTTCCGGCATGACCGCCAAACAGATAGAGAAAGAAATGAGTGCCAAACTGCGTTCTTTCCATTCCGCTGTCAAATATCTGGAGGATCGCCGCGAGGCATTGCCCGGTGGTGTCATTACAGGCGGGCTGATTCGCAAATGCCGCATTGCCATGGATATGGGCTGGAAATGCCCGTATACGGGCGTTGAATATTCCGTGAAAGATTTGCCGGCATTGGAGAGGGAGCACATTGTGCCGCATGCTGCCCGTAATACCAACGCCATGGCCGCCTTAGTGTTGACATGGCCGGAGATTAACCGCATGAAAGGCAAGCGCACGGCTGTGGAGTTTATTCGGGAGTTCCAGACACAGCAAGTAGAGGGGCGCGAGAACCTTTCCATTATGACGGAGTCCCGTTTCAAAGCCTTTGTGGATAAGCTGAGCACCAAGGGTGCTCCTGATGACCAAAAGCGTTGTCGTGCGCGCAAACGCCTGTTGCTTGTCGAAAAAACACCGCAACAAGGCGATTCTGAAGGCTTAGGATTTACAGAAGGTCAGCTGACGCAAAGCTCCCAGCTCATGCGTTTGGCTTCTCAGGTGGCGAAGAAGAAAATTGAAAGAGCGACTATCTCCATGATTCCCGGTTATGTGACGGCTGAAACGCGCAAGAGCTGGAACACGTTGGGTACACTGGTTGCCGCTTGTCCCGAAATCGTGGATGAAGAATCCGGCAAGCTGCGTGATAAAGAATCCATCCGCAATATCACGCATTTGCACCACGCTGTGGATGCGGCAACTCTCGGACTGGTCCTCCACCTGATTCCAGCAGGGAATAACGGCATCGTTTGGCAAGCTATCAGAAAACGCCGATTGAACGAACGCCAGTTGAGTATTCTTCGAGATGCGCATGCGTTGGGGGCATTCCGTGTTGATTCTGACCGCTGCCTGCACCTAAAGGATATTCCGCAGGGAATTCTGGATTCGCTATCTGACAAATTGAAAGAACGTAGGGTGATTCGCCATATTCCCGCAGATATGAGCGGAGCGCACTTGGATGAACAATACAAGGGTATTAAACGGGTTGAAAATGGTATGGTAACGCTGCGAGCGCGTGGCGGGAAGAAATCAGAAGAGGAAAAAACAGAATCTAAACTGATAGGCTTGGCTCCCGGTTCGAAATTGCGGGCCATGAAGGCTGCTCTCGTCATTTCTGATAACTATGGCTTAGTTTTGGATCCGGAACCCAAGGTTATTCCTCACGTCTCGGTTTATAAACAGTTACAGGAATGTAAGCGAGCCAATGGTGGCAGACCTGTTCGCATTTTGCGGCAAGGCCAATTGATTCGTTTGACCACCCACTCGGATGCAAAGCGTAATATGGTTTGGCGCATCGTATCGATTAAGAATAACAAAACAGGTATTGCTTTCGATTTGCAAATTCCGGATGCCGCTATCAGTGGGGCGCAGACCCATCCGAAGAATTGGATTAATGCCAGACTGGCAACGATTCTTCAATCCGGTTTGGAAGTGATTCAAACAGGCTACACTGCATGAGCCTATGTCCTACCACATCATTTCTATTGATGAGGGGGAATGTGAGATAACAGTCAGTCGCGGGCAACTTGTCGTCGCTACCGAGGAAAAGACTCGATGCGTGCCGATGGAGGATGTCGCGGCGATTGTCATCACGTCGTTCCATTGTACATTGAGCAGCAGCTTTATTGTTGAAGCCTCGAAGAAAAGAGTGGGCATCGTTGTTTGTGACTGCTACAATCCGTGTGCACTCATTTTACCGCTCAATAGAATAACGGATACTGCCATTATCCGTAATTTATCAAAAATGACCGCGCAGACAAAACGTCGTTTGTGGGGAAAAACCTTAGATGCGAAGTGTTTCAATCAGTATATGCTGTCTCGGGAATGGAATCCTTCACACCCTCTTTTGGTCCCTATGCTTCAGTTGGCAAAATCGAACAAGGAAACGCGCGAAGCAGAAGTCGCTAAAAACTATTGGCGCGTTTTTGCTGATACCTTTTGTGACGGACAATTTACCCGCAGGCGTGAGGCTGATGGTGTAAACGCTCTGTTAAATTATGCGTACGCCATTTTGCTCTCTCTTGTGCTACGCAATCTGTACGCTTTGGGTATCGACCCGACGTTTGGAATTTTCCATCAAAGCCGTGCACATGCCGCTCCTTTGGCGTACGATTTGGTGGAACCATTTCGCCCTATAGCTGATGCGCAAGTGGCTACTTGGATTCAGGCACTCCCTGATGTTTCTCAAGCACGTGTAACAAAGGAGTTTCGTGCCTTTATTGGTAAAATGCTCTTGCGCGAGGTGCCATACTCAGATAATCAGATTTCTGTCAAGATGCTGGTGGAACAGGTGATTCGTTCATTTAGAAAATCTGTTGATGCCGCCTATGTCTCTCCCTATGAACCATGGAAAACATCAACTACAAAATGGGATGGTTAGTCGTCTATTTTGATTTACCGACAACAACGAAAGAGGAAAGAAAGAATTATACGGATTTTCGAAAGGCTCTTTTGGAAGATGGTTATATCATGATTCAATTCAGCGTGTATGCGCGAGCCTGCGTAACGCAGGACAGGGTGCAGACTCACGCTCGTCGACTCAAAACATTTCTGCCGCCCGCAGGAGCGGTTCGTTGCCTATTTGTAACGAATATTCAGTGGGAGAATACTTTTGTGTTTTACGGCGAATTACCCGAACGAACTACAGCCCCGGAGCATCTTCCAGAGCAGATGTTGTTGTGGTGAAGTTGTTGTAAGTCGCTTAAAATAAAAATAGGGCATGATACATATTGTATCATGCCCTATTTTGGATTCAAGGCAAAACAATCGCCTCCGGCATTGCCCCGCCCGCCTCATTGTATCATGCCCTATTTTGGATTCAAGGCAAAACTAGCGCGGAGACCGTGGACGTAGCCACGCGATTGTATCATGCCCTATTTTGGATTCAAGGCAAAACTTACATACTCTAAACTAGCGCGTCCGTAAAATTGTATCATGCCCTATTTTGGATTCAAGGCAAAACCTTGCCATCTTGGCGCGTCAGCGGGTTCAATTGTATCATGCCCTATTTTGGATTCAAGGCAAAACGTGGCAGCCGTGCGAGTCATGCAAGCTCGCATTGTATCATGCCCTATTTTGGATTCAAGGCAAAACCTCTAACCAGCGCGACCGCAAGGCGGCAAGATTGTATCATGCCCTATTTTGGATTCAAGGCAAAACAAGTTATAACCGCGCGGAAATTAGAAAGCGATTGTATCATGCCCTATTTTGGATTCAAGGCAAAACCACGCGGTGCGTCTCTCTCCGCCGTTTCCTATTGTATCATGCCCTATTTTGGATTCAAGGCAAAACGGGAAAAAGCACAATCTCCTCGCGCATATAATTGTATCATGCCCTATTTTGGATTCAAGGCAAAACCGCCACTCCCCACGCAAACCCGGTGCGGAGATTGTATCATGCCCTATTTTGGATTCAAGGCAAAACTACATTTTCGTAAAATGAGCAAGACACGATATTGTATCATGCCCTATTTTGGATTCAAGGCAAAACTATCGCGAGCAGCGGCGGTGGCAGGTGTTTATTGTATCATGCCCTATTTTGGATTCAAGGCAAAACTAAAAGACGTTAAAAGCAAGCCCAAAATGCATTGTATCATGCCCTATTTTGGATTCAAGGCAAAACTCTTCTTTCTGCGCGGAGAGCACAGCCTCGATTGTATCATGCCCTATTTTGGATTCAAGGCAAAACGTTTCCGCGAGCGTCCTTAATAAACGCATTATTGTATCATGCCCTATTTTGGATTCAAGGCAAAACCAAGCAGGGCGTGGCGTGGCTTGCCGCCCCATTGTATCATGCCCTATTTTGGATTCAAGGCAAAACACCGAGGATTATATTGCCGAAGATAGGTATATTGTATCATGCCCTATTTTGGATTCAAGGCAAAACAAGAACCGCGCATGACTTGACAAGCGAAAGATTGTATCATGCCCTATTTTGGATTCAAGGCAAAACCACATACTATGTCTATCCTCGCTTCCTTTATTGTATCATGCCCTATTTTGGATTCAAGGCAAAACGAATGGGAAGACGCGAACAGCGGCACTGAAATTGTATCATGCCCTATTTTGGATTCAAGGCAAAACTAACGCTATTATCGGTTCTGAGGGCAAGTAATTGTATCATGCCCTATTTTGGATTCAAGGCAAAACTCAAAATCCACGGCGCACACCGTGCCGTCCATTGTATCATGCCCTATTTTGGATTCAAGGTAAAACCACAGCGAGAATGCATCCGACCCATCCATGATTGTATCATGCCCTATTTTGGATTCAAGGCAAAACCGCGAGCGAAGGCGTGTCAACAGCTCCTCCGTTGTATCATGCCCTATTTTGGATTCAAGGTAAAACCACAGCGAGAATGCATCCGACCCATCCATGATTGTATCATGCCCTATTTTGGATTCAAGGCAAAACCGCGAGCGAAGGCGTGTCAACAGCTCCTCCGTTGTATCATGCCCTATTTTGGATTCAAGGCAAAACAACCAAAAGTCGATGCTCTGCATCAGCGCGATTGTATCATGCCCTATTTTGGATTCAAGGCAAAACATCTCGGCCAGGTCTCCGAGAACTCGTCCAATTGTATCATGCCCTATTTTGGATTCAAGGCAAAACGCTGCGGCCAGCGCGGCGCGGACTTCCTCCATTGTATCATGCCCTATTTTGGATTCAAGGCAAAACGGCACATCCTCACAGGCCTCGCGATGGTGTATTGTATCATGCCCTATTTTGGATTCAAGGCAAAACCAGACAGGGCGAGAGGAGACAACACCCGCAATTGTATCATGCCCTATTTTGGATTCAATGCAAAACTTGAGGAGAGGAAAGCCGGTCACACGTGTCCCAAAGTTTTTTATCGAGACTCTGCATGTTTCCTGATTTGTACATTGTACTTTGTACATCCCTACAAATTCCTCTTTGTCAAACTCTACGGGTTAGCCAAAATCACATATCTCATATTCCCCATCTCCCGTGTGTCAAAATCGACACACGGAACGTGGCGGTCACTTCACCCTTGCGAACGTGACGGCGGGGCGCGGGGTGTGTTACAACAAAGGTGCTATGAATACGGCATACATAATCCTGCTCGGCATCCTCGCGTTGCTGGCAGTCTTTGATTTGGTGGTCGGTGTCTCGAATGACGCCGCCAATTTCCTGAACTCCGCCATGGGTTGCCGCGCGGGGCGGCGGCGCACGGTGCTGGCCTTTGCCGCCGTGGGTGTGCTGGTGGGGGCATGCTTTTCCGGCGGCATGATGGAAATTGCCCGCAGCGGTGTGTTTAACCCCGCGCTGTTCAGCTTCCATGACATCATGCTGCTCTTCCTCGCCGTGATGCTCACGGACGTGATTCTGCTGGATGCGTTCAACACGCTGGGGCTGCCCACCAGCACCACGGTGTCGCTGGTGTTCGAGCTGCTGGGCGCGGGGTTGGCGGTGGCCGTCGCGTGCATCGCCTCCGGCACGGGGGCTTCCGCCGAGCTGGCGGACTACATCAATAGCGCGAAAGCCCTCGGCATCATCTCCGGCATCTTCTGCTCCGTGGCGGTGGCGTTCACCTGCGGCGCGGTCGTCATGTGGTTCTCCCGTCTGCTCTTCAGCTTCCGCTACGCGACAAGCTACCGCTACCTCGGCGCACTGTGGTGCGCGTGCTCGCTGACGGCCATCACGTGGTTCACCCTCTTCAAGGGCATGAAGCACAGCGTGCTCGTCTCGCCCGACACGCTGGAGCTCCTGAGCGCCCATCTGCCCGCCGCTACGGCCTGCGTCTTTGCGGGGTGGTTCGTCATCTGCTTTGTCGCGCAGCACCTGCTGCACCTCAACACCCTGCGCTTCGCCGTGCTCTGCGGAACGGCGGCCCTCGCCTTTGCTTTTGCGGGCAATGACTTGGTGAACTTCATCGGCGTGTTCATGGCAGCGGAAACCGCGTTCCGCACGGCGGCGGACACCGTGGCGGCAGGCGGCGACCTCGCCACGCTGCGGATGGGTGCCCTCGCCGAGCCGGTGCAGGCGAACGCGCTGTATCTGACGGGGGCAGGGCTCATCATGGTGCTGGCCCTCTGCTTCTCCCGCAAGGCACAGCATGTGACGCAGACAGAAATAAAACTGTCGCGCGGCAAGAAGGGCAGCAAGGAACGCTTCGGCTCCTCCCTACCGGCGCGTCTGCTGGTGCGCCACACCATGCGTGCCTATGAGCTGGTGCGCGCCGTGGTGCCCGCCCGCGTGGCGCGCTTCGTGTCGAGCCGCTTCACCCCCGCCGACATCGAGGACACGGCCGCTTACGACCTCATCCGCGGCTCCGTGAATCTGACGGTGGCGGCCTTGCTCATCTCGCTGGCGACCTCGCTCAAGCTCCCGCTCTCCACCACCTATGTGACCTTCATGGTCGCCATGGGCTCCGCATTGGCGGACCGCGCTTGGGGGCGAGAGAGCGCGGTGTACCGCATCACGGGCGTGCTGACGGTCATCGGCGGCTGGTTCCTGACGGCGATTGCGGCCTGCACGGCGGCCTTCCTTGTCGCCACGCTGATGGTGCACGGCGGCATGATTGCCGTGGCGGTGATGGTGCTTCTTGCCGGGGCTATCCTCGTGAAATCCGCCCGCCGCAAGCAGACGGAGGAAGCGGGTCGCGCCCCGCTGAACCCGGAGCGGACGGAGGAGGTGTGCGCCTATGCCGCGCTGGTTGCCGACCGCCTCGATACCATGCTGATCCTGCACCGCGAGGGTATCTCGGCTCTGCTGCACGATGATGCGGACACGCTGCGCGGGCTCCGCAAGACGTGCCGCACCCTGCGCCGCGAGCTGGAAGCGGAGCAGGAGGAATGCATCCTGCCCGCGCTGCAATCCCTGCCGCCGGAGCTGGCGGAGCGCGGGCAGCAGCTCTTCGCTGTCCAATCGCACGCGCTGGCCATGTGTCTGAGCCTGCACTCTCAGCTGAAAGCGGGCTACCGCCACCTCGCGGACTTCCTCGGCGCACTCTCCCGCGAGCAGGGCGAGGAGCTGAGCGCCCTCACCGCGCAGCTCCGCAGCTTCACCGACAGCTTCCGCGACACCCGCGATGAGGAGCTGCAGGTGCGTGCCCGCGAGCTCAATGCCCGCTTCACCGACAGCCTGACGCGCCACCTCATGCACCACGCCGAGAGCGAATCCGAGCTCCGCAACAGCCTGCTCTTCCTCACCCTGCTCAACGAGACGAGAGCCATGGCAGGAAGCGCGTTGCGCCTGCGCGCAGCGCTTGGGGAAATTACAAATGACAATTTACAAATTACAAATTAAGAAGAATGTGCGCCTTCGGCGCAGGGAAAGAAACGCGGTCTGACGCATGCGTCAGACCGCGTTGTTATGGACGCGCCGTAGGCGCACGATCTTTCCAATTTGTAATTTGTAATTTGTAAATTGTCATTCCATTATGCTATACTTTTCTCACATGCATGATTGGCAAACAGCCGCTGCTCTTCTCTTTTCCGTGCTCGCTTTGTCGGGGTACACGGCTTGGCTGTTGTTGCGCCGCTATGTCCGGGCGTTGAGGCGGCAACGCGCGGAGCTGGAGCGGCTGATGCGCGACAACCGCGAGCTGGAAGCACACTTGCAGACGGACAAGCGCATGATTCTGGACACCCTCGGCGTGCCCTTTCTGCTGGTGCGGCGCAGCGGGCGGCTCCTCTTGGCGAACGCGGCGGCGGGCGAGCTGCTGGGCGTGGACACGGAGCTGCACACGAACCTCTTGTGGGTGCTGGAGGAATCCGCGCTGCATACACTGCTGGAGCAGGCCGTGCGCTGTGAGGCACCGCGCACCTTCGAGCTGCGCCACCGCCTGCGCGGGGAAGATCGACTCTTCCGCGTCACGGCGACCCCGCTCGACCACGCCGAACGCCCCATCGGCATTGTGTTTCACGATGTGACCGAGGAGCAGCGCACGCAGACCATCCGCCGCGATTTCGTGGCCAACGCCTCGCACGAGCTGCGCTCCCCGCTCACCCTCATCCGCGGCTATGTCGAAACCCTCCTTGATTCCCCCGACACCGCCGCCGATGAGCAGGAGCGCACCCACGCTCTCACCATCATGAAAAAGCACGCCGACCGCGTGGTGCAGCTGGTGGAGGACATGCTGGCCTTGGCGCGCATGGAGAACAGCGACCGCCCCGGTTTGAAGACGGAAGAGTTTTCCCTGCAAGCCTTGGCGGAGGACGTGTTCCAGCGGCTGGAATCCCTCGCCGCCCTCCACCGCGCCGAGCTCCGCACCGACATGGAAGAATCCCCCTTCCTCCTGCAAGGCGACCGCTTCTATTGGTCGCAAATCCTCTTCAACCTCACGGAAAACGCCATCAAAAACAACCCGCAGGGCGGTGTGCGCGTCACCATCCGCGCCCGACGCGGGGCAGACGCGTGCACCATCGAGGTGGAGGACAACGGCATCGGTATCGCCGAGGAATCACTTCCTTTCATCTTCAACCGCTTCTACCGCGCCGACCGCACGGGCCGCATCAAAGGCACGGGCCTGGGCCTCGCCATCGTCCGCCACGCTGTCGAAGCCCACGGCGGCACCATCAAAGCGGAAAGCACCCCGAACGAGCGGACGACCTTCCGCATCGCATTGCCGCTTGACTTGCCGCAGGGGATTCGTTAGAGTGTCTGCATGCATCATAAGGGTCTCCGCAGCGCAGTGGAAGGGGTGCCGATGGCACTGCCGTTGGCGGCGGTGGCCGGTGCGGTGCTTGGGGGAGGGTGGTGGTGCCTGGTTGCGCTGGCGGTGGGAACGGCCGCGGCGGCGCGGGCATGGAGGGTGCTGCTCGGCGTGTTGCTGTGCGCCGCCGTGAGCGGTTTGCAGGGGGAACTGCGGGAACGGAACGGGGAACGCCTGCGGGCTGTCCCCGGGAGCGAGTCTCCCGTGCTGGTCGGCACGGTGTCGCGCGTGTTCTCCAACAGCTTTGTGGTGCAGCCGGAGGGCGTGTCGCCGGCCGTGTATGTCTGCGGCAGGACGGAGGGGAGGCTCGGCGATGTGCTGCGCTTGCGCGTGGTGCCGGAGCCGGAGCCCGAGGCGCCGCCCGTGCGAGGGATGTTCGACCGCCGCACATGGTGGCGCGGCATGGGGGTGGGTGCAGTCTGCCGTGCCGTGGGGGAAGAAAAGCTGGGGCACCCGCTCTCTTGGGCGGCGGTGCGCGGCGCGGGGCTGCAGGTGCGGGACAGGCTCGCCGCCCGCCTCATGCCGCGGGAGAGGGAGAACGACGCGCGGCGGCAGGTGCTCTGCGCCCTGCTGCTGGGGGCGAAGGATTTGGCGGAGGAGGAGACCATCGACATCTTCCGCCGCGGGGGCTGTCTGCATGCCTTTGCCGTGAGCGGCATGCATGTCGGCCTCATAGCGGCTCTTTTCGGCTTCTTTTTCCGGGTGCTGCGGGTGCGCCCCGCCGTGTCGCGCGTGCTGCTGCCCGTGGTGGTGGGCGTGTATATCGTGCTCACGGGCTGCGCGGTGTCGGCGCTGCGCGCCTACATGATGGGCGTGATGATCTGGAGCGCCGTGCTGCTGCGCCGCCGCCTTTCTCTGGCGAATACGTGGTGCGCCGCCGCCTGTCTCATCCTGCTCCTGCGGCCCTATGAGCTTTACGATGCGGGCTTCCTGCTTTCCTTTGCCGTGTATGCGGCGCTTTGCACGGGGCTGTCCCTGTGCCTGCGGCGCGATGCCCCGTGGTTCGGGCCGGATGCCTACATCCCCTACCGCATCCTGACACGGCGGGAGCTGGTCTGCAAACAGCAGGAGGAGATGGTGCGCGGGGCCGTCATCGTGTCGCTGTGCGCCTGGTTGGCGGCGGCTCCCGTGACGATCCTCTGCTTCCACACCATCACGCCGTGGGGCTTTCTGACGAATGTGGCGATTGTTCTGCCGCTGGTGTGCTCCATGTACTGCGGCATGGCTCTGCTGGTCTTTTCCGGCGTTCCCTATCTCGGCGCGGCTGCGGCCTGGGCAGCGGATGCTTCCGCAGGGCTGTTGGTGAGCGTCGTTTCCTTCTTCGGTTCGCTGCCGGGGGCCTATCTGCCCGCGGCACCGCCGCAGCCCGCCGATGCCGTGGCGGTGTATGAACTCGGTTACGGCAAGGTCTGTGTCGTGCTCGGCAATCCCGGTCTCGTCATCGGGGCAGGGGGCGAGTCTCAGGTGCGGTATACGGCGGCCCCCGCGCTTTTCCATGCGGGGTTCCGCCCCGCGGCAGCCGTGCAGGGCCGCGGGGCCGCCGCGGAAAAGGGGCTCGCGGTGTTGCAACGCCAATTCCCCGGGCTGCGTGCGCTGCCGGCGGAGAAGCCCGCCTCCTTCACCACGCCGGCGGGGCGCTTCACGCTTTATCCCGCGCCCTCTTCCCTGCCGCGCACCCCTGCGGAGAATGCGCTGCCCTACATCCTGTGGGAGCAGGCGGGCAAACGCACGCTCTTTGTGGGCGATGCCTCCGCGGCGGTGGCGGAAACGTTGCCGCCCGAGGCAAAGCAGGTCGATGTACTCATCCTCGGTGCGCATCCTGCCTTTCCGTTGGCGGATGAGGAGGATATCGCCGCCTTTGGGGCCAAGGAGGTGCGCCTGCTGCCGTCCGCCCGCCGCCGCTTGGCCGAGTTGCCGCCGTCGGAGAAGGATTAATCCCGCGGCGCCGCCCCGCGCTGCCAAAGCGCGGCGAGCAGGGAGCCCGAGAGGTTGTGCCAGACGGAGAAAATGACGCCGGGCACGGTGGCCATGGCCAGGGTCGGGAAGGAACTCTGCGCCAAGGCCGTCGCCAGCCCGCTGTTCTGCATGCCGACTTCGATGGCGAGTGCCTTTGTCTGCGGCGTGTTGAGGTGCACCAGTTTGGCCAGCAGATACCCGCAGCAGAAGCCGCCGAGGTTGTGCAGGATGACGACGAGCAGAATCACGCCGCCCGTGGCAAGCAGCTGCGCGGATTGGTGAGAGACGATACACGCAATGATGGCGGCAATCGCCAGCACGGAGAAAGAGGGCATGACTTGCCGAATCGCGGGGTGGCGCTCCGCAAAGGGGTGCAGCAGCAGACCCAGCGCGATGGGCGCGAGCACCACCAAGGCGATGGTGCGGAACATGGCGAGGGCGTCCACCTGCACGCTCGTGCGCAGCAGCAGCCAGGTGATGAGGGGCGTGAGCAGGGGCGCCAGCAGGGTGTTGAGGGTGGTCATGCCCACGGAGAGCGCTATGTCGCCTTTGGCGAGGAAGGTAATCACGTTGCTCGCCGTGCCGCCGGGGCAGGTGCCCACCAGCACGACGCCCGTGAGCAGCGCCGCATCCAGCCCGAAGAGTGCGCCGAGCAGCATGGCCAGCGCGGGCATGATGAGGAATTGCGCCGCGCAGCCGAGAAGGATGGTTTTCGGCTGCCTCAGCACGGGCTCCACATCCTTCCACGACATGTTCATCCCCATCCCGAACATGACGACGGCCAGCAGCGGACTGATGGCGGAAGCATCCAACCACAGTCCGGTCTCGGGTCGCCACAGAGCCGCTGCCGCCACCCCTACGATGAGCAGCGGCATGAAGCGTTCGATGAAGCGGCAGAGAGCCATCAGGATTTTCATGACAGGGCAGACAGGCTGTGCGCACTTACTTCTCCTCGTCATCCCGGAAGAAGCCCCATTCCGCAATGTCCGGCAGGGTGGGCAGGTCGACGGATTCCACGCGGGCGCGGAGGAGGTACCACATCTTGCGGAGGGTATTGATGCTGTAGCGCTGCTCGAAAATGCGGTATTCATCCGCCGCCATCTTCTCCAGAATGGTGAGGTAGATGTGTTTCATGGCCTGCGCGGGGATGAGGGCGGCGCGGTCTGCGGAGGGGAGGGCGGCGTAAAGCTCATCTGCTTCCTCAAAGAATTTGTGGGCCAGCGCGGCTTCGTAGGCCAGCAGGCGGCGCAGGCGGTAGGTGTCGCGGTGGGCGCGGATGTCCGCCGGCGTGACTCCGAAGAGCTCCATGTCTTCTGCGGGCAGGTAGAAGCGGCCGTGCCGGTCGCAGTCTTCCGACACATCGCGGATAATGTTGACCATTTGGAGCGCGTAACCGAGGGCGACGGCGTAGTCCCGAGCGACGGGGGAGGCACCCATCACCACGGCGCTGGCGATGCCCACGCAGGAGGCCACGCGGTAGCAGTAGGCCAACAGCTCGCGCATGGTACGGGGCTGCGTCTGGTGAATGTCGCTGCGGCAGCCCGCGATGAGCTCCATGAGCGGTTCGAGCGGGAGCTGCACCTCCGAGATGAGCGTGACGACCTCGCTTTCCACGCCCTGCGTGGGCGCGGCGCGGCGCAGGAGCACCGCCGTCCAGCGGTCGAGCGCAGCGTGGCGTTCCTCGGCGGTCATGCCGGGTTCATCCACGATGTCGTCCACAATGCGGCAGAAGGCATAGAGCTGCGCCATGTGGATGCGCGTCTGCTCCGGCAGCTTCATCAGGGTGAAGGCCAGATTCGACTTTGCGTTCTTGGTGATGGTGTCCGATTCGCTCATGCGGGAGGAGGTGAGAAATTAGTCTATGAGCCCCCAGTGCCACGTGAAGGGCCAGAGGGTGAAGGCGGCGGGGCCGATGACATTGAACTGGTGCACGGGTCCCCAGTAGCGGGAGTCCAGAGAGTTGATCGTGTTGTCGCCCAGCGCGGCATATTCGCGCAGGGTAGGGGGCACGCCCTCCGCCTTCAGCGAGACGGGACCGCGGTCCGTGAGCCATGCGGAGGGATTGAGCGCACCGCTGATGCTCTGGTAGCCCGTGCTGTTGTAGGGGGCTTCCCGGCGCATCACGCGGGCGATGCCCGCTTCCTCCCCGGGCTTGCCGTTGATGAGCAGGTGCGGCGTCTGCACGAAAATCGTGTCGCCGGGCACGCCGCAGAGGCGCTTGATGTAGTGCGTGGCGGCCTGCTGGTCGTTGAGCGTGCTGCCGCCGCGGCTCTGGGAGGTGTTGATGCCGCGCGTGTCGAACACAAAGGTTTCGCCGCGCTCGGGCCGGCGGAAGTGGTAGGCCACGCGGTTGACAATCACCATGTCACCCGCATCCACGCGGGCTCGGATAATGGTCTCCCCCGCCTTGAAGGAGCCGAGGCGACTGCCCGTGAGCGAGCGGGTGATTTTACCATGCTCCATGAGATACTGGATGACCGCGCCCGAGGCCGAGGGAATGGCGATGGTGCTGCCGTCGTCGAAATGCAGCGTCGTTTCGGAGAAGATGAGCCACTTTTGGCCGTCCGTGATGTTGATGAGCTTTTTGGGCGTCTCCGCCACGGCTTCCACATAGGAGCTGCCGAGCGTGACGGCATCCCACACGCGGACGGGCAGGGCGGGGACCTCCTCCACGGGGTGCAGGATGATGCCGTTGAGCGTGGGCTGCATGGAGCCCGTGGGGATGCGGAAGGGCTGTGCGTAGTAGGTGCGGATGCCGAGGAACACCACCATGATGACGAAGAAGGATTCCGCCAGCTCCACCACGGCATGGCGCTTGAATCCCGGCAGGGGTTCGCAGTGCACGGAAACGAGCTTGGTCAGGCGTTCGCTTTCTTCCTTGTTCCACGTGTCCAGCGCATGGCGCAGATCATCGCGCATGCTGCAGCAGGTGTGTAGCTCCGCCTCGGCAATGTCCGGCTTGTAGCTGTTGATGTAACGCGACAGGGCGGAGAGCGCCTCGCGCCCGTTCCTGCGCCACTTGGGCAGGAACCAGCTGAAGCAGGAATCGATGCAGCTGCAGAAAAGGGAACGGAAGAAATTCATCATCTGGGGGCTATTGTACACCAACTCGGGCAGAAAGAAAAGGCAGAAGTATGGGAAGACGCGGGACACGCCCGGGGAAGCCCGCGATGCAGATTGACAAATGCGGTGTGCTCTTGTATGCTGAGGCTATGAAAATTGATGCCCATACGCCGCAGCGTGACCTGCTGAAACTCAGCGAATCCGTTCTGCGTCGCGAGTTGTTGAAGAGCACGCCGTTGAACCTGCGACACTTCCTGCGCTACATGGTGCTCTTCCTGCTTTTTCCCGGGATGGTATTCGGCTTTGCCGCGGGTATGGCTGTGACGGTGTGTTTCTGTGCTCTGCTTCTCTGTGTCCTGCTTTGGGGAAGTCCTGCTGCTGCCACCATCAGCATCTATTCTTGGTTGGCATTGGGTATCGGCGTGCTGGTCTTCGTGCAGGTCGGCGTCATCCGCAAGTGCATCAAGGAAAACAGGCAGCGCCGCCGGTATCGCCCCGCGAAGAAGGGGCTCAAACATCCTCAGCCCGCTCCTGCTGCGCTGCCGCTCAAATGGGCGCCCTCTGCCAAGCATAAGGATTTTCTTGTATCATCCCTCGTTTTTTCGGCGCCGCAGCGGGGCATATACGCCTTCCTTCTCATGGTAAAGGATTACGACGGACGCCGTATCATCACGGGCGGCGTGACGGGGACCACCATTGTGCACGCAGAAGGAAAGCCCGGCGCGGAGCTCCGTTCGCTTACACTCTATCGTTTGGAGGCAGGTCGGCATGAGCTCTCGTGGGCTGTTCCTGCCGGGCAGGGAGCTCCCAAGGCAGAGATTTCCCTGCTCAGCGCAGCGGATATCTGAAACGTGCCCCTCCCCACACGATAAAACCGCCCGGTGCAGCAAGGCATCGGGCGGTTTTGCTATGAATAAGGAAAAAGCTTACTTCAGTTTGGGCTTCTTGAAGGTGGGCGCGGCCGTGTTCGCCGGCTTGAAGTCCTTGGCGGGCAGCCACGTCTGTTTGCGCCCGATGCCGAAGAGACTGCCACGCAGGATGAGCTTGCCGCCCTCAACCCACATCTGGGCGTCGTATACCTTGCCCTTTTGCGGATCGAGCACTTCGCCCCCCTTGTACTTGTCGCCGTCCTTTTTCAGGTCCCAGATGATGTCGAGCCCCTTGATGGCGGGGGCGCCGGGCAGCTTGGCCTTGGCCCCGGGGTTCTGCAGCAGCTCGACAACACGGCCGTAAACCTTGCCGTCGTTTTCGTAAACCTGCACGATGCTCTTGGGTTCGTTGGTTTCGTCGTCAATCGTTTTCCAGAAGCCGATGACACCCTCAGCCATAGCGGAGAGGGAAAGGCTCATCATACCGAGAAGAAGAAGAACTTTTTTCATGGTAAGAAAGATGTGTTTGGTTCAGATGTACCGAAGTACGGAGAAATGTTATCTCAAAGCTAGAGTATAGTCAAGCAAAAAATGGCGGTTGCTCTCGGTGTGGGTGCGCACATACGCGCGGCTCGGAGATTCGCCCCACCTCTTGATGCAGTACATCCCGGCGCCGTGCAGGTGTTTGTCCCGCTGATTCGCAGAGAAGACTGCGTCTGACACAAACGTCGACTTGCCCACCCGACCGGAGGGCGATAAAGGGGCCGTCGTCTCTCCCGCCGGAAGTTTTGAATCAGGGGAAGGAGAAGGTTGATAAAGGTTTTGCGGATGTTGAAATTCGTATGCAGTCACCCTTTAGGCTTGATGAAAGGGGCTGTTTATGGCATACCATTCAGCGGATATGAGTACTCCTGCTTTTCACATGATTGACGGCGGCGTGACGGCTGCCAAGGGTTTTGTTGCCAACGCCCTGAGCTGCGGCATCAAGAAGCCGGAGGCGACGCGCCTTGATCTTGCCCTCATCTATTCCGAGCTGCCTGCCACCTCCGCGGGAACCTTTACGACCAATCGCGTGCGCGCTGCCTGTGTGCGCGTGAGCGAGAGCCACTTGCGACGCGGCAACATCCGCGCCATTATCGCCAACAGCGGCAACGCCAACGCCTGCACGGGCGCCCCCGGCATCGCCGTCGCCCGCAAGGAGTGCTCCGTTGTGGCCAAGCATCTGGGCTTGAAAGCTTCCGAGGTGGCGGTCTGCTCCACGGGTGTCATCGGTCTGCCCATGCCGATGATGCGCATCGAACCCCGTCTGCCCGAGCTTTGCTCAAACCTTTCCGCGGCCAAGGGGCATGATGTGGCCAGCGCCATCATCACCAGCGACACCCGAGAGAAAGAAGTAGCCGTGGAGCTGAAGATTAAGGGCAAGACTGTCCGCATCGGCTCCTGCTGCAAGGGCGCGGGCATGATTTCCCCCTGCATGGCGACCATGATTTGCCTCATCTGCACGGATGTCGCCGTGGCCCGCAAAGACCTTGACTCTCTGGTGCACGACGGCGTGGAGCACTCCTTCAACCGCATCACCATCGACGGCGACATGAGCACGAACGACACCTGCCTCGTGATGGCCAACGGGGCGGCGGGCGTATCTGTCGCGCCCGGAGAGCCGGAGTGGGAAGCGTTTGCCGCGGCTCTCAAATTTGTGATGCTGGAGCAGGCCAAGCACATCGTCCAGGACGGCGAGCGTGTCACCAAGTTCGTGACCGTGCGCGTGGTCGGTGCCCCCACCCCCGCGGAAGCCAAACGCGTGGCGGAGGGTGTGGCCAAGTCCTCCCTTGTCAAGAGCTCATGGAACGGCGGGGACCCCAACTGGGGCCGCATCATTCACGCCGTGGGCTATGCGGGGCGCCGTGTGCGCGAGGAGAAGGTCGATATCGACATCGCCGGGCTTCCCGCCTGCCGAGGCGGCATGCAAACCACCACCAAGAGCGACGACCTCCGCGAGAAGGTGCAGGCCCGCGAGTTCGAGATTCTCATCAATCTCAACATGGGCGAGGCCGAGCACGTGGTGTACACCACCGACCTTTCCCCTGAGTACGTGGACTTCAACCGCTCGGAATACGCCTACTGGAATCAGGCGAAGCAGGACGGGCTGACGCACTGATAACAAATCCTTTCCGTGAAACACTGGTTCCGCAATCTCGTTTTGCTTGTACTGCTCATCGGAGCAGTCACGGGCGGCGTGTCCCTGCGGAACTATGCGGAGGAGCTGGCGCTGCCCATCCTCACGCCCATCAACCCGTCCTACCGCGGCTTCAGCACCCTGCCGAAGAAGGCTCCGGGCCTGAAGCTGGAGCCCTTCACCTTCAAGGGGTTTGACGGCAAGGAGGTTCAGGCGGTCATCGCCGAGCGCGATGGTGAGGAGTCTTCCCGCCAGCTCACGATTCTCGGCAATCTGGCCGCCGAGCCCGCGACACGACTGAACGCCATCGATTACGTGCTCGTCTGTGTGGATTGGGACCACGGCATTCGCTCTGCGCTGCCGCTGGCGGAATCCCTGACGGCGGCGGGCCTCAAGTGCGTGCTCTGGGAACCGCGAGGCAAAGACAGCAAGCGCCCCTACACCACACATGGGCTGCGCGAACAGGCGGATGTGCCCCTGCTGCTGGATGCCCTGCAACAACAAGCGGAGAAAGCGGACCCCGTCATCGTCGCAGTGGGGCAGGGCTATGGTGCAGCCCTGCTGCTGCAGGCTGCCGCGCAGGAGAAGCGCATCAGCGGGCTGGTGTCCATCGATGCCTATGCCTCTCTGCGCAACTCCGTGAAGCGCAGTCTGCCGGAATCCCCGCTCACACCGCTCACCCTGCTGCTCATGGACGTGAAGTTCCGCCAGACTGTCGGCATGGAGAGCTTTGATGTGGCACCCGTGGAGAGTGCCGCCGCCATCGACCGCAATGTGCCCGTGTTGGTGATGAACTTCGTGCAGGAGTCTCCCATCAGCGATATGGACGATGCCGTGAACATTTTCCGCCGACTCTCCTGCGAGCACAAGGAGATTCGCGCCCTCCGCACCGAAAACGACCCCGCCGATGCGCTGACGCGCATAGCCGTGCGCCGCGAGGGCTCCGATGAAAAAGCCCGCATCATTTCCGTGGAAGTCCCCCTGTGCAAGGATGAGGACGCCGCCATCACCGATGTGATTCACTGGCTGGACGGCTGTGTGGTGGATGCTGTTCTGGCTCCGCGTATTATGAACATGCCCGCACGCATTGCCTCGGGCTCCGACAACCGCCGCTGACATGCCCGATTTTGAAACACCCGAGGAACTGCGAAAAGCCATGCCGAAGCGCGGCAACAGCCGCCGCCGCGGCTATGAGCTGGCGCCGCAGCGCGACTACACGCTGCTCGCTGTATTCGCAGGGGTGACGGCGGGGTTGGTGCACCTCATGCTCATGTACTGGGCTCCGCTCCTGTTGGAGCTGGCGGGCTCGCATGAAATCCTGAAACCCAAGGTGGAGGATGAGGAAATCCGCGTCGTGGTGAAGCCGCAGGATCAGGAAATCGAGGAGGCAACGCCGGAGACGCCGCCGGAGGAGACACCCGAGCCGGAGGAAATTGTTTACGAGCCCGCCGAAATCGACATCCTCGATGCCGAGATGGAAGAGCTTGATATGGCGCCCGGTAAGACGGAGATTGCCATACCCAAGCCCGTCATCACGGAGGCGGCAGAGACCGCTGATTTCGAAGCTGCCATGGCCCCCACGGAGCTGGATGCCTCCGCCTTCCACGCCGAGCCCGTGCCGCCGCAGGATGTGGCTGTCGCAGAGCCTAGCCCCGTCAACGCCAATGAGGTGATTGCCAATGTGGATGCAAAGATGGAGGAAGTGGAGGATGCCAAGGACAACGTTGAGCGTGAGCTGCGCGAGAGTGCCGCGCAGGAGGGCAAGGAGGGCCTGCCGTCCGATACCCGTAGTTTGGCGGAACTCATGGGCGAGGCCGACCCCGGCTCTAAGTCCGGCGTGGCGCGTCTCGGCGCGGATGTGCTCTTCGGCTTCAACGAGAGCAAGCTCCGCAACTCCGCTCGCATCACGATGCTGCAACTCGCAGCGCTTATCCAGAAGAATCCGCAGACCTATTTCCTCATCGAAGGCCACACCGACAGCTCGGGCGGCGAGGACTACAACAATCTTCTCGGCTTGCTGCGTGCCGCCGCCGTGCGCGATTGGCTGGTGAGCAACAATATTCCCGTGCAGTATGTCTACATCCGCTCCTGCGGCTATCGTCAGCCGCTGGCGGACGTGAATCTGCCCAAGGAGGAGCAGGAACTCAACCGCCGCGTGGAAATCCACATGCGCAAGGGCGGTGAGCAGATGCCTGAGGGGGCTGTGCCATCTTCCTACAAGGTGGATACGAACACGAGTGTGTCCGTGCAGATTCAGCGCGGCGTGCGTGCCCCGCAGACAGCCGAAATGACGCTCAAGGTGCCGGAAAAGCCCAAGATGCCGGATTTCAAGGCAGAGCAGGGGGATGCCGACATTCCTCTGCTGCCCGAACTCGCCGCCGAGGCGGCGAAGAAGGCTGCTGCTGCCAAAGCGACGACGGCGGCGAAGCCCGCGACTCCCGCCAAGCCGACGGCTGCCGGAGCTAAAAAGCCCGCTTCCAAGACCGGTGCTGCTGCGCTGAAGAAGATTCAGAACAGTACGAAGAAGAAACCCGCCCCCAAGAATGGCAAGAAGCGTTGAGGAGTTTGACACGCTTCCCGGTCTCGCTGCCGTGGACGGGACGTCCTGCCGCTGGCTGGTGGCGTTGGATTATGACGGCACGCTGCGCGGTGATGACGAGTGTCCGATTGTCCCTGAATTTCTCTCGCTGATGGCGGCGTGGCGCCCCTACGGCGTGCGTTGGGGTATCAATACGGGGCGTAGTCTCGGCTATCTTTGCGAGGAGCTGCTGTCCTGCGTATCCGTACTGCCGGATTTCCTTTGCACCACGGAGCGTTTTGCCTATCTCGCGGACGGGCAGGGGAGAGTTGTGCCCGCCATGGACTTCAACCGCGAGAGCTATGAGGCGAATGCTCGTTTGCGCCGCGAGCTGCACGCCCCGCTGGCGGCTGAGATGGCGCGCATCAGCACCCTGCACCCCGAGTGGGAGTGGGTGTTCGCGCCGAATGACCCGCTCTCCGTGCAGGCAAAGGATTCCGCGACGATGGACGGCATCGCGCCGCTCCTGCAACCTTTCGTGGACAGTCTGGCGGGCGTGGCGATGCAGCGCGCGAGCCGCTTCATGCGTCTCTCCGATGCTCGTTTCAACAAGGCGACGGCTCTCGGCTATGTGATGCAGCAATGGAACGTGGATGCCGCGCATCTCTTCGCCATGGGTGATGGGCACAACGATCTCGATGTGTTCAACCGCTTTCCCGATTCCTATTTCGGTTGTCCTGCGGACGCACACCCTGACATTATCGCGCTCATGCCGTCCATGAGCGGTCATGTGTCGGAGAGCAGGGGAGTCATCAGCCTCCTTCTTCGCTGGTTTGAGGAGCGAGTGCTCCCCGAGGAGGAGAAATGCGGCATAAAATGTCAGCAAATGTCTGTTTCGGCTTGACAATTTAGTTAAAAAAGGTTTATATATCCCGCCGTAACGCACCCCGCGTTGCCGATCATTCTCCCGAAGAGAACTTAACAACGAAATCATAAACCATTATGGGATCGCTTAAGAAGAGACGTAAGGCTAAGATCAACAAGCACAAGCGCAGCAAGCGCATGCGCCAGAACCGCCATAAGAAGCGTTTGCGTTACAAGTCCTAAGCTGCGCGCTTGGGCCACGTCCGCAAAGCGACGCTGTCTTTCTCACGGTCTGCTTCCGTCAGGGAGCAGGCCGTTTTTATGCTGCGGAAGGAGCAGGGTGTTCAAGCGTTCCGTCGCTTCCACCCGAGATAGAGCAGCAGTAATACCATAACGGGGATGTGGTAGTAGCTGATGCAGGCATCCGCCGTCATCAGGTCGTATGCAGTTTCTCCGTCGCAAGGGAGGCCGAGATACGACACCAGCTCGCATAAGCGGAGATATCCCGTTTCCTCTCGGAAGGGGCATATCACCCATACCGCTATGCTGAGAAAGCCCCACGGGTAGAGAATGCGCCTCGGTACAAACAGGACGGCGAGTAGGGCTAAAACATTCAGTGCCATCAGACCGACCTCCGCGAGGACGGACTCCACGATGAGACTTTTCGGGAGAAGGAGGAGGAACAAGCCGACGAAATAGTGCCATGCGCCCAAGGCGGCAATCACGCGAAGGAGAATGGCAAAGACACGTTGAACGGTAGGCATGTCGGCAGCATAACATGGTGATGCGGCGCATGCAAGTGTCGAATTGAGTCGTGTGTGCGGTACAATCCCAGCATCCGAAGGGAAGAATACGTCCCATTTCTCCCATATTTACAACTACGCATAATATATGTAATGCAAAATCCGACAGGAGTCGGATATTTGCATTACATATGGGGGACTAGCGGGTGCCCGACTCGTGTCGGATTTGGCATTACATTTCAGGATGTGCGGCGGCCCGACTCGTGTCGGATTTGGCATTACATCCCATGACAAGCGTCACCCCGCACATTCGCATTACGTCCCATGACAAGCGTCACCCCGCACATTCGCATTACATCCCATGACAAGCGTCACCCCGCACATTCGCATTACGTCCCATGACAAGCGTCACCCCGCACATTCGCATTACATCCCATGACAAGCGTCACCCCGCACATT